>CALZIG010000096.1 GCA_945787585.1 uncultured Gammaproteobacteria bacterium
AGATAGCGAAACGCCCCGCATTACAGAGCGCCAACACAATCTGGATGAGTCCCGTGAGGCAGATGGCCACCAGTAATAAAGGATAACCTGCCGCCAGGTCACCTCCCCCGAGTAATAACATGCCCGCTAACAGTGCAGGCGCAAGCCCCGCCGCGGGACCACTGATGGTCACATAAGCACCGCCTAGAAAAGGAAAAACAAGTCCGGCGATAATTGCAGAAATCAACCCGGTCACCGGTGGCGCGCCCGAAGCAATCGCGATACCCAGTGAAAGAGGCAGCGATACCAATGCGACTTGCATCCCCGCAAGTAGATCGAAACGCCAGTGTTTAAGGCCTTTTATGCCATTTTGTGGTGCGCCTTGCATGTTAGTTATTCCCCTCATGTACATAATTATCCAGGCAGCACCTTTGACCGAACATCAAGTGGTGACTCCAGGACTCAGACAAGCTTATTATTATTGTAAAACTCATACTTTCTACTATCTCCGGTGTCACATCGCTATCTGCTAGTTAAAACGAGCTACTCATTCCACGGAATATTAAATTTTTCCGGTCTCATCACCTGTACGTCATAAACAAACACGGTTAAGTGATACCCTTTACGAATCTTACGCTCCAGACTATCCAGTAAATTTTGCACACGCTCTTCTGGCAAAATAACCTTCACCAGAATATTGGCATCAAAACCACTCATATCAGCATGCATTCCCGATGAACCTACACCGCGGGCGCGCACGATAGTGTAACCACTCACCCCATATTTCTTAAAAGAGTCCACTAGCTTATCTTCAAGCGAGTCGATAGTGATAATATTGAGCAACTTTTCAGGGAATAGAGTAACCATAGCTTTCCATCCAATTAGAGTTCAATCAGCACCGCTTCAAACCACAATGGCTTGCGCCAGTGTGTGGTAAAGCGGAATACCCACCACAACATTGAAGGGGAAGGTAATGCCCAGCGACAATGTTAAATAAAATGAGGGGTTGGCTTCAGGTACGGCTAGTCGCATCGCTGGCGGAACCGCGATATAAGAAGCACTGGCCCCCAATACCGCGACCAATGTTGTGCCACCCACACCAAAGCCAAGGGCCATTGCGCCAACATATGCCCCAACTACACCACCAAACAGAGGCATCACGACGCCAAATAGTGCCAACACTGGCCCCACCTGACGAAAATCACCGATACGACGCGCGGCAACCATCCCCATATCAAACAGGAACAAGCACAACACTCCCATAAATATCTCTTCCGTGAAAGGCTCTAGCTTCTCCATCCCTGATGGCGCTGAGATCGCTCCAATAATCATCGAGCCAGTCAATACAACGACACTACCGTTGGTGAACGCCTCACGTAATAGCGCACCAAACCCACTGTTGTTTTCATCATCGTCGTCAGCCACCGCCGCCGTTTTACTATTCGATGATGAGCCTTCTTTTGCTGCAAGGGTGTGACGCGCCTTAACAGCCAGAATAAGGCCGACAATAATAGCAGGTGATTCCATCACTGCCAGCATAATTAAAGGGTAGGTTTCATACTCGACACTGATGTTGTCAAGGTAGGCGACGGCCGTCAAAAAGGTGCCCGCACTGACAGAGCCATAGTGAGCCGAGATCGCCGCCGCATCCATCGGGTTAACCTTGCCTGTCAGCAACAACCCTACATAGCCGGCGATTGGTAAACTAAATCCAAGGATCAGCGCCCACATAATCGAGCTAAGCGCCATCATTAAATCAGCCCTGGCGAGCTCATAACCACCATGAAGACCAATCGCCATCAACAGATATATTGATAGCACTTTGGCCAAATCTGGTGGAAAACGCAGATCCGACTTGATGATGCGGGCAATGAAACCGAGCGCAAAAAAGAGTACCGCCGGTAACAGTAAATTATTCAAACTCGACATCTAGATTCTCCGTCAGCTGGCTATTATCAACAACCAACACCTGATCACTAATCTTCAGTCATCAGGCCCAGAAATACACATGCATCCGGCACGTTAGTGGAAGATGTAACTTCGGTAGCGCTGGTTATGACGTCACTTCAGTCAGGCCAAACCCGTTGCGAAACTGGGCGAGAAACGCTCTTTGTCGACTGCCTTCCGCTATTAGACGGCTGTTTAGTCGCTTTCTCTTTTGCTGCTGCGGGCGCTGTACTCTTACTCGTACTAGCAGTTTTTTTTACGTCGCTCATAGCGTTCTCCATCTGCCGTCATCCGGCTTATAAATTATCCTGGTGGTCAGCAGGTAGCAGTGCATCCATCTGCTCAGCATACTGCTTTAACTCATCATCAATTTCTGCACCCTCTTCTTTAGGTAGCAGCGAAATGCTGACGTGGGTTCGGCCAAAACTCATATCTGGGTAATACCCCTGACGCTCAGCTAAATCTGCTGCGCGGTCAAGAAATTCACGGGTCTCTTCGTAATCTGCAAATTCGATGCGACGCTCAAGACGAGCAGGACGTTTACGTACGGTCCATTTTTCACTCATGGCGTGTAGCTCCGATTACTTCGAGTCGGCCGGCTGGCCGTTCTCGACTTCATGCCGCCAGTGCTCAAGCCCTGTGGCATGTTGCTGTTCTTCATGTAGCAGCTTTTCGAAAAAGAATCTGCTTTCATGATCTTGTAGGCGACTACAATCGTGCACTGCACGTGTATAGAAGTCGATGATCTGCGCCTCCATTTGAGAGACGTACTCCATCAGCTGCGATAATGTTCCGTCTAGATGTACTGGACGTAGATGGCTGGCATTCGGTGCGACGCCAAGCGCCAGCATCCTGCCGATAATGAGCTCAGCGTGTTTCATCTCTTCTTGCGCTTCATGGCGAAATTGTTCTGCCGCCTGTGGCATGCCACGAAGCTCAAACAGCTTGGTCAGTGATAGATACTGCTGTACTGCTGAGAGTTCCAGGCTTAATGCGCGGCCCAGATAACCGAGAACGGCTGGATCTTGTGTCATATCCTGTGCCTTCTTTAGACTAAAGTGAGGCCGGGCATGGCCATTAAAGACAGAGGGGAGAAACTCCCCTTCATGCCCGTGCGCATCGCTTTATTTAAGCCTTTTTACCACTCAGCACAGGCTCTAGTTCGTTGTGTGGACGCGCAATGATGTGCGCCGCAACCAAACCGTCACCAACACGTTCACAGGCATCGGCACCTGCACGAACGGCG
>CALZIG010000097.1 GCA_945787585.1 uncultured Gammaproteobacteria bacterium
CTTTAGTATTGAGCAGTGCGATCTGTTCTGATTCCGTCATCTCTTCACCCACGAAGAGATATTCCGGCCACTGTGCTTTCAATGCACTTTCAATCGACTGCTGGACCGCACGGTCCGCCTCGGTGACGATGCTACCATCGGCTTTATACTCGCGTGCACTGTGGGTAAAGCGCGGCATTAACTCCTGTTTTGCGGCGCTGATGACAATCGCTTCAACGGCTGTTAAATCTGGCAATGTCATCATTAATCCTTTGCGCTCAACGCGACGTTATCGAATTTGATTCCAGCCCAGCCATGCAGCATAAAGTTACGGATATTGGCGTGGTCGTTACCCTCGGGGTGTTGCAACACATCAATGCGATAATAGTCACCGAAGCAGTGCAGGGTTTGCGCTTCATTCAGTTGTAACAATTTACCCAACGCAAAAATCTTGCATGACCCTTCGTTGCTACCGGCTTTATTGATCGCCTGGACATTACCTGCACCATTGGTAAAACAGGTAGGAGTGTAGTCGAAGTGGCGATTGATCAATGCCATCGTATCGTTGAAGGATACCGCTTCGGGTGTATGGGTGAGTGTGTTGATAAAGGTTTCTACTGACATCGCTATTTCGCTCTTTTTACCGACTATTATTTTCGTTTCAACCCAGCAAACGCCGCCGCCATGGCGGTCTGTTGTTTGGGTGGTTGTTTTTGCTGCGCCGATTTTCTGTTTGAAGAGGGGCGCGAGCGTTCCTGTTTTGGGGGTGCATTATCTTCACCTACCGTCTTCATCGTCAACGCGATGCGCTTACGTGGCAAATCAACATCGATGACACGCACCTTAACCACATCCCCCGCTTTGACCACACTCCGTGGATCGCTGACAAACTTGTCCGCCAGTGCCGAGATGTGCACCAGCCCATCCTGATGCACACCGACATCGACAAAGGCACCAAAGGCGGTGACGTTGGTGACCACCCCTTCTAGCATCATCCCTTCTTTAAGGTCGCTCAGTTTTTCAACACCATCTTTAAAGCTCGCCGTAACGAACTCGGGGCGCGGATCACGACCAGGTTTATCGAGCTCGACGAGGATGTCACGTATCGTCGGTTCACCAAATTTTTCATCGGTAAACTGTTTCGGATCGAGCTTTTTTAACAGCGCACTATCACCAATCAAAGTACGCACATCCCCTTTGTTAAACGCGGCAATACGCTCGACCACAGGGTATGCCTCAGGATGTACCGCCGAACCATCGAGTGGATTTTTGCCGTTCATCACACGCAGAAAACCGGCCGCCTGTTCATACGCCTTGGGGCCAAGACGTGAAACCTTTAACAACGTTTTGCGATCATCGAAGCGACCGTGTTGATCGCGATAGTCGACGATGTTCTGCGCCAGCGTACTGTTGAGCCCGGCGATGTTAGCCAGCAGTGCTACCGAGGCGGTATTCACATCGACGCCGACGGCGTTGACACAATCTTCGATCACCGCCTCCAGACTGCGTGCTAAACGCATCTGACTCACATCGTGTTGGTACTGACCGACGCCAATCGCCTTTGGCTCTATTTTAACCAATTCGGCGAGTGGGTCTTGCAGGCGACGCGCAATTGAGACCGCGCCACGTATTGAGACATCGAGATCCGGGAATTCACGTGCTGCCAATTCCGACGCCGAATAGACCGACGCCCCCGCCTCTGAGACCATGATTTTAGTCAGACGTAGACCGCTATGTTGCTTGATCAGATCGGCGGCCAGCTTATCGGTCTCACGGGATGCGGTGCCGTTACCGATGCTGACCAGATCAACGTTATGTTTCTTCGCTAGCAGTGACAATGTGTGAACCGATTGATCCCACTGATTCTTCGGCGCGTGCGGATAGATGGTGGCGTAATCAACTAGCTTACCGGTGTTATCGACCACTGCAACTTTGACACCCGTGCGCAGACCGGGATCAAGACCCATGGTAGCGCGCGGCCCGGCCGGTGCGGCGAGTAACAGGTCTTTAAGATTGTTAGCAAAGATGTTGATGGCATCGAGTTCACTCGCCTCGCGCAGGCGCTTTTTCAACTCCAGATCAACATGCATCGAGAGCTTTACGCGCCATGTCCAGCGCACGGTGTCCTGCAGCCAGCGGTCTGCAGGCCGCCCTTCATCTTTGATGCCAAAGCAGCGCGCAATCTTGCGTTCGCCACTGGTCGGTTCACGTTTTTCTGTGGCAAGCTCATCATCCGGAATGACTAATGACAGTTGCAGAATTCCTTCGCTACGACCCCGGAACATCGCCAGCGCGCGATGCGATGGAATATCTTTGATCGCCTCACGCTTATCGAAATAGTCGGAGAACTTCGCCCCTTCGTGCTCTTTGCCAGCAACGAGAGTCGAATGGAGCAGGCCGTTATCCCAGAAGTGCTCACGCAGCTCGCCCACCAGCTCGGCATCTTCGGCAAAGCGCTCCATCAAAATCTGGCGCGCACCATCCAGTGCGGCAGCGACATCGGCAACACCCTTGTCCGCGTCAACATAATTGGCCGCAGTCTCTTCGGGGGAAAAGGTGGGATCAGAAAAGAGGATATCGGCCAGTGGTTCTAGCCCCGCTTCACGCGCGATCTGCGCCTTGGTGCGGCGCTTAACCATGTAGGGGCGATAGAGATCTTCGAGGCGCGTTTTGGTATCTGCTTCGAGAATCGACTGCTTCAGCGCCGGTGCCAACTTGCCCTGTTCATCGATCGCCTTCAGTACCGTGCTACGGCGCTCATCGAGTTCACGCAGGTAGGTGAGGCGCTCATCCAGCAAGCGCAGTTGCGTATCATCCAGCCCGCCGGTCACCTCTTTACGGTAGCGGGCAATAAACGGTACTGTGTCGCCCCCGTCCAGCAACGTGATCGCCGCCTTTACCTGTGACGCATCGGCGTTTAATTCAGTGGCAATCCGGACCTCGATGGTAACCATGCTACTCGACATACAGCAAACTTCCTCAACAGCGATAAAGGGGCGCATTATACGTGAGTCGAGTCGACTTGGGCGGGAAGAGTCTGCGAAATTATCGAAACGGTCAGCCAATCTGTGGCGGTAAGGGAGGTCGTTTAAACAGGCGTCGATGCGTCGCCGTTATTATCATTACTAAACGAGGGGCCAACGTCAGTGCCAGGGCATCGACCATCACATACCACACCGCGACACCACTCGGCGGGTTGCCCTGCGGCAGCCCCAGCACTGGATCGTAAACCACCCAATACCAGGTACCGCTCCAGGTACCCACAACCTCCAGCCATGAGGTGATAAAAAAGGCACCGAGATAGACGAGGGGTGAGCGTCCTTTATATAGACAGTAAACAAAGATTGCGAAGAGCAGTGCTCCACCGGCATCGCCCCGTTCGGCTATCAGCAGCCCCCATAACGACCACACACCCCCGAGAGCCAGCACCAGCCAGGTGATCTGCTGACGATAATCGATAAACAGTCGGCTGCGCGCCATCACCACCGCCGTCAAATAGACCATACCGTGACCGGGGGGTACGTACGCAGGGACATTCTCAAAACGGTAAATATAGGCGCCAAGATAAACGGAAGCAAAGTACTCACCAAGGGTAGCAAAGGCGATCGCCACCACCACCTGCATGCGCACCGCCATGCTTTCGCCCAGCAGCATGAAACCCAGAAAAAACCACGCACACAGCCCCATGGTGTTCTGCAGTGCAAGATTAGCACTGGCATCGAGATAGAGCGCCAACGCAACAAAAAAGAACGCGCAGCCGATGATGGCTGCGTCACGCCCGCTGTCGATTGCATCTGTCAGTAACCGTGCCATCTCTTCTCCAATCTGGAAAATCGTCGAGCAACACCCAATAGATCAGTGAACAAACTACCGCAAAACCGCACTTGTCACCACCATCGAAATAAATATTTTGCAGTGTGGTCGCATTGCCCTAAAATGACAGCTCTATTTATTGACTGATGGTGCTGTTACCGTGATGAAATTAAACCCTTGTTTACGCCTGATCACGATATCTGTATCGGCACTCCTGCTCAGCGCTTGCGCGACCGTTCAATTTGGCCACGATTTTGATATCAAGGCCTTTGAAACAAAGGTTGAACGTAATGTTTCCACTCAGGCGAATGTAAAGACGTGGCTCGGTGCGCCCGGCAGCGAGGGGCTTGCGGTCACCGCCACTGGCGAACAGCATGTGAAATGGAGCTATTTCTATGGCAAAGGCAAATTGCCCAAGTTAAAAAATGCAACATTGAAGATCCTTGAGGTTGAGTTCAGTCAGCAAGGGATTGTGCAGAGTTATAACTGGTCGGAATAATAACAGCTCCTCAAGACACTATGGCTATTCGCATCTTCAATCTGCGCGGCGTCCCGGATGATGAAGCCGAGGACATTCGTGACCTGTTACAACAGGACAACATCGATTTTTACGAAACCCCCGCCGGTAACTGGGGGATGTCGGTGCCCTCGCTGTGGCTGAACGATGAATCATTCGCCCCACGCGCGCGAGCTTTAATCCATGCCTACCAAAAAGAACGACAGCTAAAGGCAAAGGCCGACTACGCTCAACAGAAGCTTGCCGGCGAGCATCGCACCCACGTCGACAGTATCCGGGAAAATCCGCTGCGCTTTGTGATCTATATGATCATCATTTGCGTGCTGTTGTACATTTCAACCATCCCTTTTATCAATCTCGCGCAAGCGGCGTAACTAATCGCCCTCTCAATCTCGCCGCCCCAATCAACCCTGCCAACCCCATGATCATCAAAATCCCTGTTGCCGGTTCTGGCACTGAGGCCAATACTGATGGGAAATTCTCACGACCGGGCGTTCCAAAATTCAGCGGATGATAGCCATTCGCAAGCGTGTTGTCGGTCAGGACCCAGCTCGCGCCCAGATTATTATCGAACAGAGGATCGAGCAGGGCAATCGAACGCCCCGCCGCCGCTGGAAACGCAAGCGCGGCGCTGTACTCGACGACGTCGATAATTTCATCTGCCAGATTCTTAATCACTAGCTCATCCACGCCATTGGCAAGCGTGATGCTTCCCCTGTAACTGTAATCAAGCGTCAGACCACCATTCAGGCTTGCATCGCTATTTCTTCCCAGTACCAGATAATCCTCTGGGCCGATAATCAGCGCCTGAGATATCTGATGCTGCTGGCCATCAAGGTCTGCAATGGTCCATCCTGCTAAATCGACAGAAAAAAGATCAGAATTATAAAGCTCAAACCACTCGCCACGACTATCGGAAACCCCCGCAGGATCGCGCATGATCTCATTGATGATAATCCCGGCACTGACCAGCCCAGCATTCAATAATAACGAAAGATAACAAAAAGATAGCAGTAAAGATTTCATACTCGCCCTCCATGGCCTGATATGTTTGAACTTAAAATAACGGGATAACAACTGTCAAAGCCCACTCCCTGTGGTGCTTCACAGTCACAATATTATTGCGATCTGCACGACACATCAAATATTTCTATCCCAATAGAATCTGTACACCCCTTCCGTCCTCCAAAGCAGTAATTCAATGCCCATTTCTAAGTGACTCACATTTCACATTTTTATCTCTCATTATTTTCAACAAGATCCAGTAAAAAACACTCAATATATTGTCAGAAATGGCCGATATATGATGTGCGCAAAGTAAATAATATTAATAACTTTAATTAGTATCCCGAAATTCGGGGAGTATTTGTTGAATTTTACGGGGTTCCAACGTACGAAAAAGCAGACAATGACTGGCATTAAACTCATCAGATCACGACATACGCTAAGCAGTCTCACGGGCTGCCTGTTGCTGTTGCTCGCATCGCAATCAGCACTAGCCTTTAATTTTACGACTAATGATACTTCAGATGCGGTGGACAACACCCCGGGCGACGGCATTTGCGAAACCGGCCCCGCAAACGGCATCTGTACACTGCGCGCGGCTATTCAGGAGAGTAATGCATGGCCGGGCAAAGACTCGATCCACGTCTCAACGGGTACTTATACCCTGTCCTTAAGTGGGACCGATAACATCGCCGCCGTTGGAGATCTCGATATCACTGGCCCGCTCACGCTACGGGGTGCCAGTGAGACCCTCTCAATCATTGACGGTGCTGATATCGATCGCGTACTTGATATTCACAATGTGGATGTTCAAGTTGAAAATATAACGCTTCAAAACGGCCTCGCAAGCGGTGTTGAAGGTGGCGGGATACGCAATCTCACCGGTACACTTACCCTCCGCAATAGCACCCTCAACAGCAATGAAACAACCGGTTTTGGAT
The DNA here is from genome assembly GCA_945787585.1 of uncultured Gammaproteobacteria bacterium. Lineage (GTDB taxonomy): Bacteria > Pseudomonadota > Gammaproteobacteria > SZUA-140 > SZUA-140 > SZUA-76. Next base: position 6,256 of record CALZIG010000097.1, read on the forward strand.
TTGGCGGCGGCGGACTTTACAGCACAGGTCCACTTGTCATTGATAATGCCACCATCACCAATAACCGATCATCCCGCGGGGCTGGTTTGCTTCAGTTTAGTGAAGATATGACGATCAGCAATAGCCGCATTAACACCAACACTGCGGACATTAATGCCGGTACCGGCGGTGGGATCTACATTCAATCAGACGGCGTCGCGACCATCACCAACACCACCATTGACGGTAATTTAGCGGCGCTTGGCGGCGGGGGCGGTATCTACGCAATCTACGGCTTTACCCTCTCCGATAGCACCATCAGCAATAACCAGGCATTACTGGTCGGTGGTGGCGGCATCTATAATATTGGCCTGTCGCCACTCACCATCACCAACACCACCATCTCAAGTAATGATGCCACCGGCAATGGTGGTGGCATTCATGTGAGAAAAGACAACGCCACCATCGTCAATAGCACGATTTATAACAATCGAGTTTTTGGTATACACGATGCGGCCCAGGAGACCTATAACGGCCATGGCGGCGGGCTTTACGTGCCGACCGGATATGATATTACCCTTTCCAATACAATCATCTCCGGCAATACGGCTTCCGTACTGGTGCCAGCCGGTGCCAATTGTTACAGCCAGACTGACGGTGGCACCTATTCCGCCATTCAGACCATCTCTGAAAATACTATTTCAAATGACAGCACCTGTGAACTCACCGGCAGCGGTGACCAACCCAACACCAACCCAAACTTAAATGCTACTCTAGGTCCCAATGGCGGAGCAACGCTAACGCATTTAATCCCACCATCCAGCACCGCAGTTGACCTGGGTACCAATACAGGTTGCAGCGCCACTGATCAGCGCGGCTTTCCGCGCCCCATCAACGGTGGCGGCAGTCTCACCTGCGACATCGGAGCGGTCGAATATAATCCCACCGCATCGGTGGCAGATATTGGCGTGACACTTGAAGAAACCCTGGACCCGATCCCCAGCGGAGGATCATTCACTTACAATATTAAAGTTACCAACCACGGCCCTGACACCGCCAACAACGTTGTCGTTACCGATAATCTCGTCGGTGTCACCTATGTCTCAGATACCGGCGGCTGCACGGGCGCGCCCACGCTTAGCTGCTCACTGGGCGTTATCACTGCGGGCAATAGCCAAACACTCTCTGTGACAGTCTCTGCGCCATCGACCGTCGGTCAAATCAGTAATACAGCATCTGCCACGGCAACAGAGACCGACCTTAACACCAGCAATAATAGCGCCACAGAAATCACTGACGTCAGCGGCAATGCTGACCTCAGCGTGGCATTCACCGGCTCTATTGACCCAGCCACGGCGAATGTCGCGATGACCTATACGGTCGTTATCACCAACAACGGCCCGGACACTGCGAATAGTGTTACCCCTGCGATCCAGTTTGATTCGAATATGAGAACGGGCACGATCACCCCATCAACTGGGAGCTGCAGCACCATTACACAGACAGGATTGCTGCTATGTGATCTCGGCAATATCGCCAACGGAGCCTCTGCTAATATTGTGATCGACGCGACGCCTTTGTTATTTGGCACCATTACCAGTACCGCCTATGCAACATTCAATGGCGCTGATCCTGTGCCAGCAAACAATACAGCCTCCATCACCACCACGGTCGTCCCCGACGCGACGCTGACTGTCACGACAATTGATGCGCCAGACCCAGCCTATGAAAATGCTGATATCTTTTACACCTTCACGGTGTCCAATAGTGGCCCATCAACAACGAATAACACACAGCTCGTCGTCACCTTTCCTGCCGGTGTCTCACTAAGTCCGGCGTCCGGTGCATCCCCAGACGGTTGCGTAGGGGCGGGTACGGTTACCTGTAATCTCGGCAGCATTACGGGTGGGCAGCGTAAGACCCTCTCGCTCGTCGCGATTGCTGCCACCACAGGCCTGATTACCGTGAATGCCTCTGCAACCAGCAATGAAACAGCGGGCGCTGCGGTAGACAGTGAGTTGACACTGATCAACCCCGCGCCAACCCCCACCCCGCCAAGTACTGATCTATTGCTGACGATGGTGGACACGGCAGATCCTGTTGTCGTCGGCACCAGCATTACTTATAACGCCACAGTGACCAACAACAATGGCCCGAATGTAGCCCAAAGCGTTGTAATTACTGTATTACTCGCGCCATCCACTACCTTTAGTTCCGCCTCTTCCAGCTGTACGCATAGCGGTGGTGTTGTGACCTGTAATGTTGGTGCACTCGCACTTAATGCTTCGACCACGGTCAGCATCACCGTTACCCCCTCAAGTACAGGGGTTATCAGCGCATCGGCTACCGTCAGCGACAGTGTGGGCACAGACCCTGCACTCGCTAACAACAGCGTGACCGAAAGCACACAGGTAAATACCGCGGGTGGCGGGACAGCAGGGTCTAGGCTCAACAGCGGCGGCGGGGGAAGCTTTGCCATCACAGAACTTGGCCTCATGTTGTTCATCCTGATGCTATTTCGCCGTCGTCGCGGTCGATAGCTGCAATTTTCTGATAGGCTCACTTGAGCTCCCAGCAAAACCGCCCAAAAAACTAACCGTCAAGCCACACAAGGTATTGTGATCATTCGGCATATTAATATATAATGATCTACTATGGAAAAACGAAATGAAAACAAACGCTACATCACTGCCTCGCAAAACTTGCGCTCGATATCTCATCCTTTGAGATTGGCAGTCCTCTGTGAATTGACCAAAGGTCCGAGAAATGTGACCGAGCTACTTTCAGTGACGGGCGTATCACAGCCCAACTTGTCACAGCATTTAGCCAAGTTACGTATGTCAGGGGTGGTTAATAACGAACGACGCAATCAACATGTCTACTACAGCATTGCCAGCCCAGTGATTGCAGACGTAATCAAAAACCTGCGTAGTATCTATAAACTTAGCGTCAAGTAACGCTACGAAAAACGCATCAAACCAGATACATCAACCCAGGGCATTCACGCTGTTACCAGCGCTGCCCAATCGTGGTTGGTATCCCCTATCACGATGAAGGATGGATTCAGCAGAGAAGCCTTTGTATTGTAACGCAGCGGCTTCAAAGTAAGGTCCAGCAATTGCCCTCCCGCCTGCTCGACGATACACTGTGCAGCGGCGGTATCCCATTCCGAGGTCAACCCGAAACGTGGGTAGATGTCCGCCAGCCCTTCGGCCACCCAACACGACTTTAGTGAACTCCCCAGTGGCATTTGCCGGTACTGCGCTAAGCGCGCAAGAAAATCCTGTAACGCCTCACTGCCATAAGAGCGACTGCTTAGCACCACGACACAATCATCATTAAGCATACGTGTCTTGATCGGCAATGGCGCACCACCCACTGGTTGCTTAAATGCACCGCCGCCACTCACTGCAAAATAGGTAAGGCCACTCTCCGGCACCACAATGACACCCAGTACCGGTTCACCGGACTCTATCAATGCAATGTTTACAGTAAACTCTCCATTACGCTTAATGAACTCTCGCGTCCCATCCAGCGGGTCCACCAGCCAATATTGTTGCCAGGTCGAACGCACCACGAATGGAACTTCACCAGACTCTTCAGACAAAATCGGAATCTCCGGTGTCAGCTTCGACAGCCCTGCCACAATGATATCGTGAGCCGCCAGATCCGCATCAGTCAGTGGCGACTTATCATCTTTATGCTCAATCGTAAATTCTGTCTCATAGATAATGAGAATTTGTTGTGCAGCGGCATGCGCCACCGCAATCACATCCGGCAGTAACGCAGCCGCTCGATGAGTGCGCTTAGTCATTATTTAGCTGCTTTTTCTGCATCAGATCACGCACCATATAAAGTGCTGCAATACTTCGCGCCTCGGTACATTCGTCACGTTGAAGCAATTCCTCTAATTGTGAAAGTCGCCACGGCACCACCTCAATCGCTTCCGGCTCGTCGCCCGGCAGTCGCTGTTCGTACAACGCTTCTGCCAGCACAATATGCGTCAACTGACTGGAATACCCCGGCGCTGAGGTCAATGACATCAACAGCGTTAATTTCTTTGCGCCATACCCAACCTCTTCCATCATCTCGCGATCAGCGGCCGTAATAATATCTTCGTCCACCTCAATCCGGCCCTTTGGCAGCGCCAGTTCATAGCGATCAACCCCCGCGGCATACTCTCGAATCAGCAAAACCGTATCGGCATCCAGCATCGGCACCGCCAGCACCGCCCCTGCCGAATGGGTAATCAGACGCTCATAGTGAGTAATGACCCCATTTGAGAATTCCAGCTCAAGTGCCTGCACATGAAAGAGGCGTGATTTTGCAATTGTCTTAACACTTAATATTTGTGGTTTATTCGCCATTGCCGATCCTTTATCATTACGGCCTGTACTGGCTACAGTACCACCCCTTATCACAATTTCAACAATATTAGAGCGTCAATCATGGTCAACTGGGATGATATACAAAACGTACTGCTTGATATGGACGGTACGCTACTTGACCTGAACTTTGATAATCACTTCTGGCAAGAGCACCTGCCCGCCCGTTATGCAGAAAAACACGGCATCGGCCTGACTGAAGCCAAATCGAGCATCTTTCCACGCTTCAAAAAAGTCGAGGGGACGATGCAGTGGTATTGCCTCGATTATTGGTCCGATGAACTTGAAATGGACATCATCGCCCTGAAAAGCGAGGTGTCACACCTGATCGCTATTCATCCTCATGTGATCGATTTTCTGCGTACCATGCGCCGCACAGGCAAGCATATTGCCTTAGTCACCAATGCACATCAAAGTAGTCTTGCGCTAAAGATAAAACATACCAGCATCGGTGAATATCTTGATGCGGTGATTTCTTCGCATGACATCGGCCTGCCTAAAGAGGAGCCCAAATTTTGGCTCAAACTACAACAGAAACTCCCTTTCGAGCCGAGTTCAGCGCTGTTAATAGACGATAACATCGCAGTATTGCAATCCGCACAGACCTTTGGCATTGCCCATCTACTTGCCGTCAAAAAACCGGATAGTCAGCGCCCCGCCATCGATCATGACACCTTCCCGGCCATTCATAGTTTTCTCGACATCATGCCTCTGGATGCAGCTTCATAGCCTATTGTCCCCAGCGCTTAAATCTTTTTTTGCAGTATGTCAGTAGCGCATCGTAACCATCAAAAAACAGATCGAATCCCTCTTCAGCAGGGGCATCAAACTCACAGTAGTCATTGGTATATTCACGACAGACTTGCGGGCGCGTATCATAAATACCGCACATCCCACCTGCCTGCAAATGCGTGCAGGTGTTGTTGATCAGTAAAAACCAGCCATCTTCGTCTTTGTACAGTTGCACATCTCGATGTGCCAGCTGCCATAGCATGTGGTCGAAATCCTGTTTAGAGCGCGGCGTATCGACCTGCTGTGTAATGTACGTACAACACTTTGAGTTGGTACAATAGTTACACTTGGTCTCCGGTGTCATCTCTGCCGGCATAATTGGAATCGTCTTTTTACCCATACTAACGCGCACCTTCTATGATTTTACCAATACACTGTAATTGTGAACGAACTTTACGCAGAATAATAGCGCTGTTGCATTAACAAAGGCCATACGAATGACCCATACTAAAATGGTATTCACTGCGTGATAAACATCATAACGGCACTCCCGTGTGAAGCACGAGCGCTTATCGATCATTACCGACTGCAGGGCAACCGTCACCACAACGCCTTTCGCTGCTATCAAAATGATGAGCTGCAACTCATTATCAGTGGCGTCGGGAAAATAGCTGCGGCAACCGCAACGACATTCCTGGCCGCATCAGAACCTCAACGCAGTAGCGGCTGGCTCAACCTCGGCATCGCCGGTCACGCTAACACACCTATTGGCGAACCACTGCTTGCCCACAAAATCATTGATGCTGCGACGGAGCAATCCGTCTACCCCGGCATTATCCTGTCACCGCCCTGTCACACTGCGCCATTAACCACCGTCGACATACCTGAGCAGCACTACCGTGAAAATACGATGGTGGATATGGAGGCGAGCGGATTTTATGCCGCGGCCAGTCGCTTTCAGAGTTGTGAACTGATTCACTCGCTCAAGATTATTTCGGATAATCAAACCCACAGTACGGACCACATTACTGAAAAAACCGTCGCCGCACTCATCGCTGACAACCTCAATACCATTGATGCCATCATCACTGCACTACAACCACTGGCGGTACAATTAGAGAGTAATAAACAGCCACCCGCCGAGCTTTACAACTTTATGGAACGCTGGCGATTTACTGCTTATCAACAAAATGAGCTACGCCTGTTATTACGCCGCTGGCACGCGCTGGCACTCGATACCCCCCCCGATCCACATGACTTTACCGACTGTAAAAATGGCAAAGCGATTCTCATCGCCATCAAAGATCACCTTGATGCCCAGCCGATAAGCTTTGAACAGGCCAACCACTAATGTATCAGGTCATCTATATTGAAGAGGCGATTGCGGACCATCCACGCACCCTCTCTATCTGTGAGCGATTTCCTAAGGCCACCATCGTCTACTGCAAACACTACGGTGAGATTTTTAATCGCAAAGGACAAAACTTCCGCCTGCAAAAACAAAAACCCGCACTGATCCTTGCAAACAAATATAAAAACCTTGTGCTCGATGCGCCCGATGGCTACGGCATCGGCGGTCATCGTAATTACTATTTTTCGCACATGCTCAACTGCCCCTATGATTGCCGTTACTGTTTTTTACAGGGCATGTACCGCTCCGCCAATTATATAATTTTTGTCAACTATGAAGATTTTCAACAATCGATTATCGATACCGCTAACCAGCACCCTGATGAAACATTATGGTTTTTCTCGGGTTATGATTGCGATAGCCTCGCCTATGAACCGGTGACCGAATTCACCAAGGCATTTCTTCCCACCTTCCGGCAACTGCCCAATGCCCACCTTGAACTCCGCACCAAGAGCGTACAAATTCGCACGTTGTTAAAATCAGAGCCCATCGACAATTGCGTTGTCGCATACAGTTTCACCCCTGAAGTAATATCACAGGCGCTGGAGCATGGTGTGCCTTCTGTCGAAAAACGGATTGATGCCATGGTGAAACTGCAACAACACGGCTGGAAACTCGGCCTCAGATTTGATCCGATGGTCTACCAGGAGGGGTTCGAGCAACTTTACCAACAGTTATTTGAACAACTGTTTTCGCGTCTATCCACCGATAGCATTCACTCCGTCAGCCTCGGCACACTACGCACACCCAAGGCGTTCCACCAGAACATGGCCAACCTTTATCCGGAAGAGAAACTCTTTGCTGGCAGATTCGAAGAAAACCGTGGCATGATCACCTATCAAAAAGAGCTGGAAGAACAGATGACCCGTTTTTGCTACGATCAACTCATGCAATATATTCCACAAAGCCTCTTTTTTGCGTGCACGCCCACTGAAAAACTATGACCCATCGCACGCGAAAAATTTTAGTCACAGGGGCCAGTGCCGGCATCGGCCGTGCTACTAGCGAACGACTCTTGAGTGATGGTCACGAGGTTATCGGGATCGCACGCGACTTCAGTAAATTTTCATGCAGCAATCGATCCTTCACAGCCATCGCGCTAGACCTCGAAGCGCTCGATTCACTCCCTGAGCAATTACAACAAATATCAAAGGCACACCAGGATATCGATGCGATCATCTGCTGCGCGGGGGGCGGGCAGTTTGGTTCGCTGGAAGAATTTTCCTATGATCAAATACGTTCTCTGATCGATCTAAACTTTGTGAGTCAGGCCTATGTCGCACGGGCCTTTATGCCTGCGTTGAAGAAACAGCAAAGCAGCACACTTATTTTTATCGGTTCAGAGGCCGCGCTCAAGGGAAGCCGCAAGGGGAGTATTTATTGCGCGACTAAATTTGCAGTGCGCGGACTGGCGCAGGCGTTACGTGATGAGTGTAGTAAGAGTGGAGTTGCTGTCAGCATCGTCAACCCCGGCATGGTCAAAACCGCGTTCTTTGATGAACTCGACTTCACCCATGGCGACCAGGGTGACCATTATTTATTGCCGGAAGATGTCGCCGATGCTATTGCGCTGATTATCAATGCGCGCAACAGCGTAGTGCTGGATGAAATAAACCTTTCACCACTAAAACATGTCGTGCAACCCAAACCATCGAATTAGTGTAACGCACAAAAATAAACAAGCGCCACACTGATGCTGTTAAAGGCTGCGGTTAAAGGCTGCGGCCAAATTCTTTGGTAAAACGAAGGTCAAAAGCTTCCCGCGTATATGAGTGCTGCTGGGTGCCATTATGTTCGATCTTAATACCGCCCGCCAATGAGGCGATGCGACCCGTAGTCTCCCAGTCCAGCTCATTCATCAAACCATATAAAAGGCCGGCACGATAGGCGTCACCACAGCCGGTGGGATCTGCCAATTGCGCGGGCTTGATTGATGGGATTTCAATACGACGATCTTTTGTATAAATGTGCGAACCCTCGCCCCCTAACGTCACAATTAATGCCTTAACGCGCTGTGCGATCTCATGTGCTGACAGACCAGTACGGTCCTGTAACAGCTGCATTTCATAATCATTCACTGTGACCCAGGTCGCCTGCTCGATAAAGCGCAGAAGGTCTTCACCATCAAACATCGGTAACCCCTGGCCGGGGTCAAAGATAAATGGAATGTCCGCTGCCTCAAATTCTTTTGCATGCTCAATCATGCCGTCACGTCCGTCTGGAGAAACAATACCGATGGTTGCACCGGGCGCATCGGCAACGTGGTTTTCATGTGACATGCTCATTGCACCGGGATGAAAGGCGGTAATCTGATTGTCAGATAGGTCGGTGGTAATAAAGGCCTGCCCGGTAAAGCTATCGTCGATCACTTTGATGTAGTCACGACTGATGCCGCACTCGTCCATCCATTCGGCATACGGCGCAAAGTCGCTACCCACGGTGGCCATCGGCAGTGGTGTGCCGCCCAGCAGCTTCAAGTTATAGGCGATATTGCCCGCGCAGCCCCCAAATTCACGGCGCATGTCCGGCACCAGAAAAGAGACATTCAGCATGTGCACCTTATCGGGGAGGATGTGGTTCTGGAATTTATCGTGAAACACCATAATGGTGTCGTAGGCATATGAGCCACAGATTAGCGCAGACATTGTATTTCCTTTTATTAAATAATTTAACGACGTTAACCAACACCGCTATCAAGCACTACCAGTAACCACACAACAACCACATTTAACAGTGCGATCATCACTGCGGCAGAGCCAATATCTTTGGCGCGACCGGAAAGCTCATGTAGCTCTCCGCCAAAGCGATCCACGACCGCTTCAATGGCAGAATTGACTAACTCGACAATCAGCACCAGCAGCAGGCTACCAACCATTAACGCCCGCTCTATACCACTATCCCCCAGCCAGAATGCAACGGGGATCAGTACAACAAACAGACATAACTCTTGGCGGAATGCCGCTTCATGTTTAAACGCGGCGCGAAGCCCTGACCACGAATAACCGGTGGCATCAATAATCCGCGCGATGCCGACTTTACTCAGCTTGCTCACGCGGCCGCCACACGATGTCCAGTTCACGTGCCGCACGCACATCATCCAAGCGGCGCAGTGGCAGTGTATATGGCGCGGCCTTCACCATCTCGGCCTGAGTCTCGGCCTCATGTTTAATTTTGCCCATCGCGTCGATAAATCCATCCAGTGTTGATTTATCTTCTGTCTCGGTCGGTTCGATCAGAAAACACTCGGGCACCAGCAGCGGAAAGTAGGTAGTCGGTGCGTGGTAGCCATAATCCAGCAGACGTTTTGCAAAGTCCATCGCCGAGACATCCAGCGTCTTCGCCTGACGTTTTAAGGTCACAATAAATTCATGGGTGGCACGTCGCGATGGAAAAGCAAGATCAAATCCTTTCTTCTGCAACTCGGCCATGATGTAATTGGCGTTCAGTGTTGAGTACTCTGCGACACGCGGCATCCCTTCTCGTCCCAGCAGGCGCGCGTAAATATAAGCGCGCATCAATACGCCAGCGTTTCCAGCAAAGGCCGACAGGCGACCAATACTTTGTGGGCGATCTTTTTTTGTCAGCCAACGATACTGTTCACCATCATAGCCCACCATCGGTACTGGCAGAAACGGGATCAAGCGCTCACTCACACCAACAGGGCCAGCGCCCGGTCCGCCGCCGCCATGTGGCGTTGAGAATGTTTTGTGCAGATTCATGTGAATCACATCAAACCCCATATTCCCGGGGCGCACTTTACCAAGAATCGCATTGAGGTTCGCGCCATCGTAATAGAGCAGGCCGCCAGCATCGTGCACAATCTTCGCGATTTCAGTGATGCGGCGTTCAAACACTCCGACCGTCGATGGGTTGGTCAACATAATCCCCGCGGTCTGCGGCCCTATCGCCGCTTTCAGTGCATCGATATCGATATCACCATCTGCCTTGGTTGGGATCTCTTTAACCTTGTAGCCACACATCACCGCCGTCGCCGGATTGGTACCGTGCGCGGCATCGGGGCAGATCACTTCGCAACGCGCCGTATCGCCACGCGCATCATGATAGGCGCGAATCATCGCCATGCCGGCAAATTCACCTTGCGCGCCCGCCATTGGTGTTAGCGAGACCTCTTTCATACCGGTCACTTCTTTCAATATCTCCTGCAACTCATACATGCAGGCCATGAAGCCCTGCCCTGTTTCAACCGGGGCGAGCGGATGGTAACCGAGGAAACCCGGCAACATCGCCAGCGTATTACAGGCGCGCGGATTGTATTTCATAGTGCATGAGCCGAGCGGATAAAAATGGGTATCGATCGAAAAGTTTTTCTGCGACAGGCGCGTGAAATGTCGCACCGTCTGCATTTCAGACACCTCTGGCAGTATCGGCGGTACCTTACGTAGCAAGGTCGCCGGAATCGTTCCGCTCATTTCAACAGCGTACGGTGCCTGGCAAGGATTACTACGTCCGCGATGTGATTTGTCAAAGATCACGCCGTCCTGCTGGTTGTTTATTTCATAACTCATGCTGCGCCCCCTTTAAGCTCACCCATCACAGCGGCTAACGCATCACAGTAAAGCGCTAAGTCCTCCGCTGTTTTGGTCTCAGTGGCACAAACGAGAATCGCCTCGCCCAGCGCGGGATAGTCATCGCTCAGATTAAACCCACCCAGCACGCCCTTCGCCGTGAGCGCTGTCAACACATCTGCCGCTTTAACGCCATCGAACTTGATGACAAACTCATGAAAGGTCGGTGAAGTAAACACGGGGGAAACACCTTCAATCGCACTCAGCTGTTCACACAACGTCTGCGTGTTGTGATGTGATACCGATGCTACGCGCTGTAAACCCTGTGCGCCCAACAGTGTCATGTAGATTGTTGCTGCGGTGACCACCAGCCCCTGATTGGTACAGATGTTCGAGGTCGCTTTGGAACGGCGGATATGCTGTTCGCGGGCCTGTAGCGTCAGTGTAAAGCCATCTTTTCCATCAACGTCGACAGTTCGTCCGACAATACGCCCCGGCATCTGGCGCACGTGTTTCAGGTTGCAGCACATAAATCCAAAATAGGGGCCACCGCCCGCCAGCGGCACACCCAGCGGTTGCCCTTCACCGCAGACAATATCTGCCCCGTGCTCGCCCCATTCACCGGGCGGTGTCAGCAGTGCCAGTGAGGTTGGGTTCACTGAGGCAATCACCAGCATGCCGTGGGTATGTGCCCAGTCAGTCAATGCATTTACATCTTCCAGTACACCAAAGAAGTTGGGCTGCGGTATCACCAGCGCGGCCACATCACCGGGGTCGCTCGGCAGCGATGCCACATCGATGCACCCCGTTTCAACTTCGTAATCCAACAGCTCCAGTGTGATCCCCTGATTCTCAACGATGGTCTGCGCGACACTGCAGTAGTTTGGATTCACCGTTGCAGGCATCAAAATGCGTTTAGACTTCGATTGACGATTGGCCCGCACCGCCATCAACACCGCTTCAGCCAGCCCGGAGGCGCCATCGTAAAGCGATGCATTAGAGGCTTCCATGCCGGTGAGATGCGCCATCATGCTTTGATATTCATAGATCAGCTGCAACGTGCCCTGACTCGCTTCGGCCTGATATGGTGTGTAAGCCGAGTAAAACTCACCGCGGGTGACAATCTCCCAGATGGCCGCCGGGATATGATGCTCGTACGCCCCGGCACCGATAAAACAGAGCGGCTGCGGCCCAGAGGCGCGGGCACGCATCAAGCGCGACATCTCCATCTCATTCAACCCCGCGGGCACTTTATCAAGCGAACGAATGCGTAGCTCGGCGGGAATCTCATCAAACAATGTTTCGATATCGCTAACGCCAATCGACGCCAGCATCTGTTGCACATCATTCTCGGTATGGGGGATAAAGGGCATAACTTAACAACTTATTTACGTTAGTTTAAAAACAAGCGTGGCACCCTAAAGGTGCCAACGCGGTAGATTACACTGTCATTTTGAGCAGTTACGCTCAATCAGATTTTAATGGTCGTCGTCACTACTCAGTTCAATATATTGATCTGCAGTGAGCAGCTCATCCAGTTCACCGGCATCGCTTGCCTTAATGGTAAAGAGCCAGCCATCGACATATGGGTCGCGATTGACGAGATCAGGACTCTCCACTAGCGCTTCGTTAACCTCAAGGACTTCACCACTCAAGGGGCTATAAACATCCGACGCGGCCTTGACCGATTCGACCACAGCACACTCATCAGAAGCGCTCAATGCCTGCCCCACTTCAGGCAGCTCAATAAACACCATGTCTCCTAACAGATCCTGCGCATGGTCACTGATACCAATGCGATAGGTATCATCCAACATTGATTCGACCCACTCATGGGACTTCGTATATTTCAAATGTGAAGGCGCATTGCTCATTTATCTTTCCTTAAAATTACTGTTTTTCTAACAAAAAAATGTTATTCGAAACAGGCCTTGCCATGCCGGACAAACGGAGGCTTGACGACTCGGGCAGGCAACTGCTTACCTCGCATCTCAACTAATACTGAACCTTCAACTTCATAGGGAACACGCGCGAAGGCGATCGCCTTCCCTAATATAGGTGAAAAACTACCACTGGTGACTTCACCGACCGCTTCGCCATCAACGATCACACGCTGGTGTCCGCGCAACACGCCACGATCATCTAGTATCAGACCGACCAGCTTTCGCGAAGGGGTTGCATTATACTGTGCTTTGAGGGCCTCGCGTCCAATAAAATTACGATCTTCTGGTTCCCATGCCACGGTCCATCTCAGACCCGCCTCCAGCGGCGTGATATTTTCATCCATATCAGCACCATAGAGATTCATGCCCGCCTCTAACCGAAGCGTATCGCGTGCGCCGAGCCCAATGGGATTGACGCCGCTTTCAAGTAACCCACGCCAAAATTCGACTGCTTGCGCCTGAGGCACCATCACCTCATAACCATCTTCACCCGTATAACCCGTGCGGGAAATAAACAGTCCGCCAACTTCAACTGCGTTGAAGGGGGCCAGTGCTTCTGCCTTTTCACGCGCGGAAGGACTCAGGCGCAGATGAACTTTATCACGCGCAGCAGGCCCTTGAACGGCAATCAACGCGACATCTGTCAGCTCTTTTACATCAATCTCAAACGCCGCGGCCTGTTGTACGATCCATGCCATGTCTTTGTCGTGGGTGCCCGCATTGACGACCATTCGAAAGCGCATTTCATCGAGAAAATAGACAATCAGATCATCAATGACCCCGCCCTGCTCATTCAACATACAGGTGTAGAGCGCTCGTCCCGGCTGTTGCAGCCGATCAACATTGTTGGCCAGCAGATGACGTAAAAATTCACGCGCACGGCCGCCGCTTAAATCCACAAACGTCATATGAGAGACATCAAACATTCCCGCGTCTCCGCGAACTTTATAGTGCTCCTCAACCTGCGAACCGTAATGTAAGGGCATCTCCCAGCCGGCAAAATCAACGACCTTCGCGCCCAAATTTACATGTTCTTGATAAAGCGGTGTTCTCGCGCCCATATTTACTCCCAATCACTACACGAAAAATAGCCTGCCGTAGACTCATCTGTATTGGATCGTATTCAACCCACCCAACACCTGACATCATTGTCTTCGATACGGACTGTTTACCTCTGGCGTCGCCCATCAGGCGCGTCATTTATCTTTATATTTTGAACCACAATATAACGATTACTTCGTTGAAAACCAAGCGCTTTTTATTTGTGGGAATTGAATTTTATTAACGTATTCGCTCACTTTTCATCATGAGCCATAACGCGGGGAAAGTGCCAATAATCAGCATTAACGCAGCCGGTGCCGCCAGCTCCAGCATCTCCTCGCTCGCCTCAATCCAGATCCGCACGGGCAGTGTATCGTACCCGATCGGACGCAAGATCAACGTCGCCGGCAGCTCTTTTATGACATCGATAAAAACCAGCACCCAGGCAGTCATCATGCCGCCACGGATCATCGGTAGCGTCACGCGCCACAGGTTTTCCAGCGGCGAGGCCCCCAGCACGCGTCCGGCCTGCTCAATGGAGGGTGTCAGCTGCTGCAGTGCGGCCTCTTGTGACTGCACCGCGAGCGGCAGAAAACGCACCACTAATGCCATCAATAAAACAAACAGGCCTCCATACAACAGCGGTAACTGCGTAATCACAAAAGTGATGACGCCGAGTGCAATCACCGGCCCGGGCAACACAAAACCGATACTCGACAGATGCAGATAACACTCACTGAGCCATGAGCGTAGCCGCGCGTGATAAAGCGCCACCGGCAACGCCACGACAATAGTAACGCTTGCCGCAATGAGGCCTAATACCAGTGAGTTACGCGTGTAGTCCCAGAATTCCGGGCCAATTAAATCGGCACTCCATGCTTGCCAGCTCCAGTGCAGCACCCAGGTCAATGGCAGAATAAAGGCGAATAAGGCGACCGTGCCGAGCCATCCCCAGATCATGATCAACTCACCACCGCTGGCCA
>CALZIG010000098.1 GCA_945787585.1 uncultured Gammaproteobacteria bacterium
TAATTTAGAAACTCACCCCCAGACCAATATTGGTTCGATAGTCCACATCGGCCTGTATGCCGTTTGAGTCATCAATGACAGGGATGCCGATTGAGGCATAGAGACTGAACTTCTCGGAGATCGTCAGCCGAGCGCCGGGGGTGAGATAGACCAGATTGCCGCCGCTGTGGTCCTCTTTATGGTGGTGAGACTCATTTTTACCCCTCAGTTCACCGTTGAGTTCAATGATGGCATCCCAGGTAAGGTGCTGATGATCATCATGGTTGTGATCATCTTCAACTGGTTCAGTGTTAAAGCGGTAGGACCATGCGAGATTATAGTTAATCAATGTGCCGATACGGGTTTCCTGTGAGCCTTCGCGGGTATGCAGATAGAGCAGGTTAGCGTCGAGGTTGCTATTACCGATGCGTTTGCTGGCCGCAAGGCCAAACATCGGGTGCCAGGTGCCACTGCCGGGCTGAAACTCAGCATCTACCAGACTACCCGCTTCTTTAACCTGATCGTCTCCAGTCGCGAGCTGCACGCCGAAGAGGAGACCGAGAGTGATATTTTTAGCATCGGCAGGTGGTAACAGATACTGTCCAAGCAGTGTAGCGTCACCGAGGCCATCGGCATCCTGATGGGTGTGAACTTCTGGTGTGGCATCGTGTAGCTCACCTGCGCGGATGCCCTCACGGCTTATGTAAGGAATGGTAAGCCCCAGCGTGAACCTGTCAGTGACGCCATATGCGAGGCTTGCATAATGTGTTGCCAGTGAATCGACGCTATGTATATCCTCATTGTCGAGTGCGGCTTGTTCAAGCACGGTATCTGAAAGTGGGGAGAAGCTGAGTCGTTCTGTTCGAAGTGCTGTAGACCACTTACCAGCGGGCAGCGCCGTGGCAGGGATGGTGATAAGCGGTCCCGCCTGGCTGGCACCAAATGTTGCCGATGGATGGTCTGCATAAACTGTGGGTGATGCGGTTGCCAAGGTAAGCGCAAGCAAGCATGCACTCCGTTTTAGTAAATTCATTATTCTTCTCTTATGACGAAATATGCAATAACTTGAGCTGAGATCGTACAAGAGAAGCTTAATGGGGTGAATGCGACAAATTGCCGCACCGTTTGACCGTTGTCATCACCTCATATGAATTAATCCGAGGTTCCTTAAGGGATTTCTTAGTCTGTTTCCCCCCACAGTTGTGTCAGGCGTTTATCGCGGCCACAGTTATAGCGATAAAGTTTATAACGGATTGGGTTCTTATTGTGGAAGTTCTGATGATAATCCTCTGCTGGATAGAACTCAGTTGCCTGAGTGATCATGGTAACGATACTGCTGCTAAAAGGTTTATTGTTCTCAAGTGCCATCTTTGACCGCTCGGCGAGTTTTTTCTGCTGGGCGTCGTGGTAAAAAATTTCGCTTCGATATTGACTGCCGTGATCACAAAATTGTTGATCAGTGGTGGTTGGATCAATGCTATGCCAGAAAACATCGAGAAGTTCCGTGTAACTAACCTGGCTGGCATCGAAGATGATTTTTACTGCCTCGGTATGACCGGTGCGGCCAGCCGAAACCTGTTTATAGGTAGGGTTTTTCTGGTGCCCACCAATATAGCCGGAGGTCGTTTCGACTATGCCTTCAACCTTGTCAAAATCAGATTCGGTACACCAGAAACAGCCCCCTGCAAAGATTGCTGTCTGATGATTGCCAGAGTCTCCGGACGCTTCGGGCGCTGCCTTGGCAAGGCCCGTTATCGAGAGGAACAATATGATGAGTAATAGTTTGTAGTGATGCATTGTGAGGTTCCTTTATTGATTCATCAGGCAGGAATGAATTTTAGTGCGAGGCCGTTATTGCACCAGCGTTGTCCTGTCGGTTGTGGCCCGTCTTTGAATACGTGCCCCTGATGCCCGCCGCAACGCGCGCAGTGATATTCTGTGCGGGGGAGGATAAGTTTGAAGTCAATTTTTGTCTCAACGTGGTTGGGCAAGGTGGTGTAGAAACTTGGCCAACCGGTACCGCTGTCAAACTTCATGTCTGAGCTGAACAGCGGCAGTTCGCACCCCGCGCAGGCGTAGGTGCCCGCCCTTTTTTCGTCATTTAGTGGACTGGTGAATGGCCGCTCGGTACCCTCTTCACGCAGGACATTATATTGCGCGGGGGTCAGCAGTTTTTTCCACTCAGCATCCGTTTTATCGATTTTTACGATGCCATTTTTGCTGGCATTGCCACTACCAAAAATCCGCGGGGCCGCGAGGGCCAGCGGCACAAGCCCAAGGGCGATGAGAAAATTTCGTCGGTTCATAATCTGCGTACCTTCTTTGTTACCTCTGATGCTAACGACTATAGCGGCTAGAGATCACCTGTCGATTGCATGAGTGTCACATTTTCTTAACATCTCATGCTGAAAAAGTGGCGTTATCTTCCTGGCGGCTAATTTGTTACTAATTTGTGAATATTTGACCATTACGGCGTGAATAGTTCGCGGTTAAATAGTGGCGTGTCATCGTTTCGTGCTTATTCATCCAATTTATCCGAAAGGATCGTGCAATGAAAAAACAGATCTCAGCCCTGTTTCGTTATTCGCCAGCGCCAAAATGACAAACTATGAGCCATGTGATCAATTTTACGCCATTAATGGGCGCGGCAGCCAGCACAGGGCACTTTATTTCGCCGCGACACGGCGGTAATTTGGGTCGTTATCACACGCCTGAAATAGTAGACGGCCGCGCCCCCATCCGCTACGGTGGAGGCCGGTTTTCAGGGATTAAATTTTTATGATGTTTAGTTGGATACTTACGATGGATGCGCGCAGATGAACCATAAAGTACTTATCATCGAAGATAATGCGGAGATTGCCAACCTGATTCAGTTGCATCTCAAGGACATCAACTGCGATGCGGATGTCGCCAGTGATGGTGCGGCCGGACTGGAGTGTTATCAGCAGGGCAGTTACGATCTGGTGATCCTGGATCTGATGTTGCCGGTGATCGACGGGTTGGAAGTCTGCAAGCGCCTGCGCACGCACACTGATTACGTACCGATTATCATGCTGACCGCCAAATCGTCTGAACTGGACCGAGTGCTGGGGCTGGAGATCGGTGCTGACGATTACATTACCAAACCCTTTAGCCTGCCAGAGCTAGTGGCGCGGGTAAAGGCGCAATTTCGTCGCATGGAAGCTGCGGGTGTGGCCGTTGCCGACGCTGCCACTGCCACGCGATTGCAGTTTGGTGAGCTTGAGATTGAGGTCGATAAACATCGTGTACTACTCGCCGGTACCCCCATTGAGTTGACGGCCAAGGAGTTTGATCTGCTATGGCATTTTGCCAGCCATCCGGGGCGCGTCTATAGCCGCACAGAACTATTGGATAAAGTGTGGAATTATCGTTACGAAGGCTATGAGCATACCGTGAATTCACATATTAACCGTTTGCGTAACAAGATTGAAACCGACCCTGCCAATCCGCGCTATATTCTGACGGTATGGGGTGTGGGGTATAAGTTTAACGACGTACTTTAATCATGTTGCGCACCCTTTATGCCAAACTTGCTTTTACATTGGTGGTGTTGCTGCTGGTGGTGGGCGTACTCTTTACCTTTCTTAGCCTCTCCAGCGTGCGTTATTACCAGCAGGAAGTGGAGCAGAAACTGAATCTTGATCTGGCTAAAAAACTGGTCGCTGACCGCAACCTGGTTGAATCAGGTCGCCTCAACCAAACGGCGTTAAAGGAGACTTTTTCCGCCTACATGGTAATCAACCCCAGTATCGAAATATACCTGCTCGACCTGCAGGGGAAGATTCTTTCTTATTCAGCAGACCCGGGTAAGGTGAAGCGCAACAGTGTATCACTGGTGCCGGTGATGGATTTTCTAAGTGGCAAGCGGTTGCCGCTATTGGGCGATGACCCGCGTAGCCATGATCAGAGTAAAATCTTTTCAGTGACGCCGGTGCCGAGTGTTGATGCGCCAGAGGGTTATCTTTATGTGGTGCTGCGCGGGGAACAGTACGACGATGTAGCGCGTTTCATTAGCGAAAGTTTTATCTGGCGCCAAAGTGGCTGGGCGTTGATCGGTAGTCTATTGCTGGGACTTTTAGCCGGTCTGGTGCTGTTTTATAAATTAACGCGACGCATCAATCGTCTGAGTGAAAGCATGCATCACTTTCGTGATAGTGATTTTACGCAGTTTAGCGCAGATACAAAACCGCGTTCACGCGGGGACGAGATTGACAGGCTTACCAATACCTTTGATGAGATGGCGCAGCGCATTGTGACCCAGCTCGATGATCTAAAACAGCAGGACCGCTTGCGCCGTGAGCTGGTAGTGAATGTTTCTCATGACCTGCGTACGCCGGTTGCGATTCTTCATGGCTATCTCGAAACATTGACGCTCAAAAAAGATATGTTGAGCGATGAGGAAAAACAAAATTTCCTACAGCTTGCGATGCGGAGCAGTGATCGTCTTACCCATTTGATTAGTGAACTGTTTGAACTCGCAAAACTGGAGGCGCACGAAACGGTTCCGCAGTGTGAAGTGTTTAATCTGGCAGAACTGGCGCATGACGTAATGCAAAAATTTCAGCTGCAGGCGCAGGAAAAAAATATATCACTGACGATTGAATTAGACGAGCGTCCTCAGTTTGTTTACGCAGATGTCGCTTTGATTGCGCGTGTGTTCGAGAATCTTATCGGAAATGCCGTCAAGCACACCACCGGTGGCACAGTGTCTATCCATTTTGAGACAAATAATGGAGTATTGCTAACCAAAGTCCGTGATTCAGGGGTAGGTATTTCATCGCAACACCTGCCGCATATCTTTGAACGTTTTTATCAGGGCGATAATGTTGGCAGTCGCTCGCAGCCGGGGGGGTTGGGTTTGGCCATCAGCTTAAAGATTCTTGAGTTGCACGGCAGTAATATCGAAGTCGTGAGTATTGTCGATGAGGGGACTACGTTTTCATTTGTGTTACCGGTCAATGCAACGGATTCATTAAAGTAAACCGCAGGAATGACGAAACAGTTTTTAATCCTTATTAGATAAGGGTTATGTATCTATGGGTGACGTCGTGATACCTTAAGAAGTTCGTTGGGTGTGATAATGCTTTGACAATGAGGAGGTGACATATATGGAAGAGTGTCTGATGAACTCTGAACTATTTCAGGGGTTTTCTGCACAGCAGATCACGGAAGTGGCCGCATTGTGCACTTCATTGACACTGGATGATGGCGAATTGCTGATTGAAGAGTCGGATGTTCAGGATCGCGATCTGTATCTGTTATGTCATGGCAGCGTCGAAATTATTTCAAAAAATGCGCAATCAACCAGTAATGAAGCGGTGATTTCTAAAGAGCATAATGAGCTCTTTGGGGAGATGGCCTGGCTTTCGGGCGAGAAACGGACGGCGTCGGTGCGTGCGTATGGCCGTGTGCAGGCGATTCGTATCGAGGGTGGTGCTTTTTTTGACTACCTGCAAGACCATCCTGACGTTGGTTTTATCTTTATGCGTCGATTGTCACTGATGATTTCACGTCGTCTCACAGAGGCGAGTAATCTGCTCAAGCAGATTTTGTGGAGCAGCATGCTTTAATCTATCGATTGTCGTCGACGACGACACTACCCACCTTGGGGCATGAACTCGGCCTTAAATCATTTTCCTGTGTCAGATGCCTCTTCCATTTAATTCAGACGCGTCAGGGTGTTAGACTGTCACAAAATCAGTTTTGTGAGAGGGCATATGGCAGGTCATAGTAAGTGGGCGAATATCCAGCACCGCAAGGGTGCTCAGGATGCCAAACGAGGGAAGTTATTTACCAAGTTAATCAGGGAGATAACCGTCGCAGCGCGGATGGGCGGCGGTGATGTCACTTCTAATCCGCGGTTGCGTGCGGCGATCGATAAGGCGCTGAGCGGTAATATGACCAAAGACACCATTGAGCGCGCGGTTAAACGCGGCAGTGGTGCGACTGATGGCGATGATTACGCAGAGATTCGCTACGAGGGCTACGGCCCGAATGGCCTCGCGGTGATGGTCGATTGCCTGACCGATAACCGTAACCGCACGGTGGCGGAGGTGCGTCACGCCTTTACCAAGTGTGGCGGTAATCTCGGCACCGACGGCTCTGTGGCCTATCTGTTTACCAAACTCGGTATTCTCAGTTATCCCGCTGGTTGTGACGAAGATGCGGTGATGGAAGCCGCGCTGGAGGCGGGCGCTGAAGATGTGGTGAGCAATGACGACGGTTCGGTGGATGTACAGACCACCCCCGAAGAGTTTCTTGATGTGAAAGAGGCGATGGTCGCGGCCGGTTTTAAGCCCGCACATTCAGAGGTGACGATGCAGGCCACCACCAGTGTCGAACTGGACCTTGAAGGGGCAGAGCAGATGTTGGGGTTGATCGGCATGCTTGAAGATCTGGATGATGTACAGAATGTCTATTCCAATGCGGATGTTTCGGACGAGGTCATGGCACAGCTTTGATCATTCACGCCGATATGTTGTCTATTTTTATAATCCCGATTGTCACCGTATGATCCGCATTCTCGGTATCGATCCTGGCTCCCGTGTGACCGGTTTTGGTGTTATCGATGTTTCTGGTAGCCGGGTTTCCTATGTCGCCAGTGGTTGTGTACGTACCGCAGAAGGCTCACTGCCAGAGCGCTTAAAGACTATCTATGAAGGTATTTATGAAGTCGTTGGTCATTACCGGCCGGACGAAATGGCGATAGAGAATGTCTTTATGCAGCGCAACGCCGCTTCAGCGCTAAAGTTGGGACAGGCGCGCGGCGCAGCGATCTGCGCGGTGGTCACACAGTCGATCGATGTACATGAATACAGCGCGACGCAGATCAAGCAGGCCGTGGTGGGGCGAGGTCATGCCGACAAGGCGCAGGTGCAACATATGATCACTGCATTGCTGAAACTGACGGAAACACCGCAGTCAGATGCCGCCGATGCGTTGGCCTGTGCGCTGTGCCATAGTAATATCCGCCAGTCACTGGATTACCTGGCAGCGAAGCAGCAAGCACGCGAAGTGACGGCACGATGATCGGGCGGCTGCGCGGACAAGTAGTGTGGAAGCAGGCACCGCAGCTGTTGATCGATGTCAACGGTGTCGGCTATGAGGTCGAGGCGACCATGAATACCTTCTATTCATTGCCATTGGAAAATAGCGAGATCACTTTATATACCCATCTGGTGGTGCGCGAAGATGCGCAGCTGCTCTACGGCTTTGCCTCGGAGGCGGAGCGCGCGATGTTTCGTAGTCTGATTCGCGTCAATGGCGTCGGCGCGAAGATGGCGTTGACGATCCTCTCCGGCATGTCGATCGATGACTTTGCCTGCTGTATTCGCGAGGGCGATAGTGTGACGTTGACGCGATTGCCCGGTGTCGGCAAAAAGACCGCCGAGCGTTTGATCATCGAGATGCGTGATCGTCTTGATAAACAGATGGCCGCTGGTGCATCAGGTGTCACTACGATTGAGGCGGCTGGCACGAGCCCGCTACGCAAAGATGCCGTGGGCGATGCGGTCAGTGCGCTGGTAGCGCTCGGGTACAAGGCACCGGAGGCGAATCGCATGGTACGCTCAATCAAGCATGAAGGGCTGGGCAGCGAGGATATTATTCGCGCTGCGCTACAGGCAACAGTGATTAAATGACGGTGATAAAATGAAGGGTGTAGCGCGACGATGATTGAAACCGACCGCATGATCAGTGGCAGTGCGCAAGGCGTTAATGACGAGGCGATCGATCGTGCTATTCGCCCCACTAAGCTGACTGACTATGTGGGCCAGCCGGCGGTGCGTGAGCAGATGGAAATCTTCATCGAAGCGGCGCGAGGGCGGAACGAGGCACTCGATCACACGTTGATCTTTGGCCCGCCGGGACTGGGCAAGACCACTCTTGCCAATATTATCGCCAACGAGGTTGGCGTCAATCTGCGCCACACTTCCGGGCCGGTGCTCGAGCGCCCCGGTGATCTTGCCGCCCTGCTGACCAACCTGGAGCCGCGTGACGTCCTTTTTATCGATGAGATTCATCGCCTCAGTCCGGTGGTCGAAGAGGTGCTCTACCCCGCGCTGGAAGACTACCAGCTTGATATTATGATTGGTGAAGGGCCGGCGGCGCGCTCGATCAAACTCGACCTGCCGCCATTCACACTGGTCGGCGCCACTACTCGCGCGGGTCTGTTGACTGCGCCGCTGCGTGACCGCTTCGGTATCGTGCAGCGGCTCGAGTTTTACAACATCGAAGATCTCTGCTCAATCGTGACCCGCTCCGCGCAGATTATCGGCATGGAGATGGCCCCGGAAGGTGCGCGGGAAATCGCACGCCGTTCGCGCGGTACCCCGCGTATCGCCAATCGACTGCTGCGTCGGGTGCGCGACTATGCCGAAGTCAAGGCCGACGGGCGCGTCACCGCGGAGGTCGCCGACCTTGCGTTGACGATGCTCAATGTCGATCCGTGCGGTTTTGATGTGATGGATCGTCGCCTGTTGATGGCGATCATCGAGAAATTCGATGGCGGCCCCGTGGGGGTCGATAGCCTTGCCGCTGCGATCGGCGAAGAGCGCGGCACCATTGAAGATGTACTGGAGCCATTTCTGATTCAGCAGGGGTTTATTATGCGCACCACCCGTGGGCGGCTGGCAACGCGCCACGCCTATCAACACTTTGGTTTGACACCGCCGGCACGCGAAGAGAATACACAGGTGCTAGAAGTATTTGACGGGCAGTAGTGAATATGACCATTGCGATCTTGGTCACACTCTTTGCGCTACATCGTTCTCGTCTTTCTGAAAATATCGCGGTATGATACAGCCCCATATGTTTCACAGAACTGTGCTGCTTAAAACAGATGATTTGCATAGTAGCGCGCTCGTTTTTCTGAGCGTGAAGATTCCGCTTCCCTCCTGTTTTTCCAGAATATCTATTGATGGAGACCCCTTGTGACTGCAGATATGTCGTTGGTACACCTGATTACCGGCGCGAGTTTTCTCGTACAGATGGTGATGCTGCTGCTGCTGTTGATTTCGCTCGCATCATGGGCATTGATCTTCCGCAAGCGCAATGAGATCAAACGTGCCAAGCAGGCAGTGGATGCGTTCGAGTCGCGTTTCTGGTCCGGTATCAGCATGGATGAACTGCATAAGCAGGTGACCGCAAAACCAGATGAGATGAAAGGGGCCGCAGTGATCTTTGAGGCCGGTTTTCGTACCTTTGTACGCCTCCATCAGCAGGAAGAGATTGAACCGCGTGAAGTATTAGAAGGTACCCAGCGGGCGATGCGAGTGGTGATGAATCGTGAAATCGATCAACTGGAGAGTCACCTGCCATTTTTGGCCACTGTTGGCTCGACCAGCCCCTATGTTGGCCTGTTTGGTACTGTATGGGGGATTATGAACTCCTTCCGTGCACTCGGTAACGCCAATCAGGCGACCCTCGCGATGGTTGCGCCCGGCATCGCAGAGGCGCTGATCGCGACCGCAATGGGGCTATTTGCCGCGATCCCGGCGGTGGTGGCCTATAACCGTTATGTTAGTGATGTTGATCGTCTGGTTAGTCGCTACGACAACTTTCTCGAAGAATTTTCGTCGATTCTGCATCGTCAGGCGCATAGCTAGGGCGTGACCTGTATGTATGAAACACGATTGACGACGCTGAGGGCATATGGCTAATACCAGGCGGGTCCGTAAACGGCCGATGTCCGAGATCAACGTCGTGCCCTATATCGACGTGATGCTGGTGCTGTTGATCATCTTTATGGTGACCGCACCGCTGATGACGCAGGGGGTCAAAGTCGACCTGCCGCAGGCGAGTGCCGAGCCGGTGCAGCAGAGCGAGACTGAGCCGTTGATCGTCTCGGTGGATGCCGATGGCTTCTATTATCTCAATGTGGGTGAAGATCCTAAGCAGGGGATCGATCATGACCTGCTGGTGCAGCGCGTGGCCGCGGTGCTGAAATATAAACCGGGCACACCGGTGCTGGTGCGCGGCGATGCTGCAGTCAATTATGGTGCAGTGGTCACAGCGATGGCGTTGCTGCAGAAGGCGGGTGCGCCGAGTGTCGGGCTGGTGACTGAGGCGCTGGATGAATAGTGCCGCTGTTCGACTGATGGGCAGCGCTGCATGAACGCCAAAAAGAATCTGGTGGTCGTGGATGACTCACTCTTCAAGCGGGTGGTGGACTCACCGCGTTTTATGCTCTATTCCATTTTAGTGCATGTGACCTTTGTCGCGGTGATCGTGCTGAGTCTTGAGTGGCAAACCAAACCTA
>CALZIG010000099.1 GCA_945787585.1 uncultured Gammaproteobacteria bacterium
GTCAGGCGCATAGCTAGGGCGTGACCGATATGTACGAAACACGATTGACGACGCTGAGGGCATATGGCTAATACCAGGCGAGTGCGTAAACGGCCGATGTCCGAGATCAACGTCGTGCCCTATATCGACGTGATGCTGGTGCTATTGATCATCTTTATGGTGACCGCACCGTTGATGACGCAGGGGGTGAAGGTCGATCTGCCGCAGGCGAGTGCCGAGCCGGTGCAGCAGAGCGAGGCGGAGCCGTTGATCGTCTCAGTCGATACCGATGGTTTCTATTATCTCAATGTGGGTGAATATCCTAAGCAGGGGATCGATCATGACCTGCTGGTGCAGCGCGTAGCCGCGGTACTGAAATATAAACCGGGCACCCCGGTGCTGGTGCGCGGCGATGCCTCAGTCACTTATGGCGCGGTAGTCACGGCGATGGCGCTGTTGCAGAAGGCGGGCGCATCGAGTGTCGGGCTGGTGACTGAGGCGCTGGATGAATAGTGCCTCTGTTCGACTGATGGGTCGCGCTGCTTGAACGCCAAAAAGAACCTGGTGGTCGTGGATGACGCATTCTTTAAGCGGGTGATGAGCTCCCCACGTTTTATGCTCTATTCTGTTTTAGTGCATGTCGTCTTTGTCGCGGTGATTGTGCTGAGCCTTGAGTGGCAAACCAAACCTAAACCGGTGCCGCATGTGATCCAGGCTACCATGATAGACGAGACTAAAATTAACGCAGAGATCGAAAAACTGCGTCTCGCCGATGAAAAAAAGAAACAGCAGGCGGAAGCGGAACAGAAAAAGCTCGATGATGCCAAAAAGGCGAGCCAGAAAGAAGCGCAGCGACTGGCGGATCTGAAAAAGCAACGTGAGGCGGAACGACGTAAACTGAAGGCCGAAGAAAAGAAGCGTAAGAGCGAAGAAGATAAACGCAAAACGGCTGAACAGCAGCGCAAGGTTGAAGAAAAGAAACAACTTGATGTGAAGAAGAAGCGGATCGCCGAAGAGAAGCGCATCAAGGAACAGAAGCAGGCTCAGCTGGAAAAGCTCAAGGCGGAAGAGGCCGCGCTGAAAGAGAAGCAGGCACGTGAGGTAGAGGAGCGTATTCGTCAGGCTGAAGCACGTAAAAAACAGCAGGAACTAGAACGTATCCGTCAGGAAGAGACGCGCATCCGACAGGAGCAGTTGGCCGAAGAGCAGCGTCTTCTGGATGCCGCACGTGAACGCGAGTATCAATCGATTGTTGATCAACATCTCGAAATCATTCGTCAGAAGGTGATTCGTAACTGGTTGCGTCCCACCGGGTCGGAGAAGGGGCTGGCCTGCACCGTGAAGGTCCGTATAATCCCCGGAGGCGATGTGCTCAGTGCACGTATTATTAAGAGTAGTGGCAATGCGGTATTTGACCGCTCGGTGGAGACGGCCGTGTTGAAGGCCTCGCCGTTGCCGTTACCCGCCGATCGGGCGCTATTCGACCGTTTTCGTGATCTGGAATTTAATTTTAAGCCCGAGGATTAGATATTGAAAGTTATTTTACGTAGCTTATTGCTGTTGATGCTCTGCCTGGGAAATCAAGCTCAGGCCGCGTTGACGATTGAGATCACCCAGGGGGTGAAAGGGGCGATGCCGATTGCGGTGGTGCCTTTTAGCTGGGAAGGGTCGATGTTGGAGGCGCCGTTGGATATCGGCGCCATCATTACGGCTGACCTTCATCGCAGTGGCCGCTTTTCTCCCTTGCCGGAGCGTGACATGCTGGCGAAACCACGTGATCCATCAAAGGTGAATTTTAAGAACTGGAGCAGTCTGGGGGTTGAGAGCCTCGTGGTGGGCAGTGTGCGCGCGCTGCAGAATAATCGATATCAGGTGCAATTTATCCTTTTTGATGTGTTTCGCAACAAGCAGATTACCGGGCAAACTTTTCTGGTGCGAGGCGGTAACACTGATCTGCGCAAAATAGCGCATCAGGTGAGTGATATTATTTATGAGGCTCTATTGGGAGAACGCGGTGCCTTCGATACACAGATTGCGTATGTTACGCAGGAGCAGGATGCTGGCGGCAAAATTCGTTACTCGCTACAGGTGGCCGATGCCGATGGCTTTGGACCGCAGGCGATTTTAAATTCACGTCACCCATTAATGTCGCCGTCGTGGTCGCCAGATGGTAAAAAATTGGCGTATGTTACCTTTGAAAACGGTCGGCCGGCGATCTATACCCAGCATGTCCGCTCCGGCCAGCGTGAAAAAATATCTTCGTTTAAAGGGATTAATGGTGCGCCTTCGTGGTCACCGGACGGTACCCAGCTCGCACTGGTGCTCTCCAAGGGGGGTAGCCCAGATATTTATGTCATGAACCTTTTGAGTAAAAAGTTGACCCGTTTAACCACCAGTTATGCAATTGATACAGAACCTGTTTGGACTCCGAGAGGAGATGCGATAGTATTTACCTCCGATAGAGGCGGTAAGCCTCAGCTTTATCAGGTGACGCTAAGAGGTCGACAGATTAAACGTTTGACGTTTGAAGGTGAGTATAATGCGCGCGCGACGCTCTCACCGGATGGACAGCTGGTGGGAATGGTGCATGGTAGCGGTAACCGATACCGGATTGCGGTGTTGGATTTACAAACCGGCGCGATGCAGGTGCTGACCGATTCAGTGCTGGATGAATCGCCAAGTTTTGCGCCGAATGGTAGCATGATCATTTATGCGACTGAGCATCAGAACAGAGGGGTGTTGTCTGCTGTATCCGTGGATGGACGGGTGCGTCAGCGACTGGTATTACAAGAGGGTGAGGCCCGAGAGCCTGTCTGGTCTCCATATCACCGGTGATTGAGTAGAAGTACGTAATTTAATAAATTTTAGGAGTGATTGATGAATATTCTCAAAAAGGCGCTGATCCTGATGGTCCCTGTTATGTTTCTGGTCGGTTGTGCCAGCGCGCCAACAGGGAGTTCTGACGATAGCCAAGGTGGCGCGGATAGCGGTGCAGAGAGTTCCATGTTTGGTGACGGCGACAACAGCGGCAGTGGCATGGATGATGGTATGGGCATGGATGATGGCGGTATGGCTGAGACCA
This sequence comes from uncultured Gammaproteobacteria bacterium, assembly GCA_945787585.1. Classification (GTDB taxonomy): domain Bacteria; phylum Pseudomonadota; class Gammaproteobacteria; order SZUA-140; family SZUA-140; genus SZUA-76. The sequence continues at coordinate 3,062 of CALZIG010000099.1, forward strand.
TGGGGCTAAGCGATGATAGTAATATCAGTGTTGAGGCCTTCTCACTAGACGATACTGACCCTTCAAATTTATTGAACGTGCGTGTGATCTATTTTGATTTTGATCGCAGTAAAGTGAAGCCTGAGTTTAATGATGTGATTACCGCGCATGCGACCTATCTTGCGAATAACCCCGGTGCAATGGTCAAGCTGGAAGGCCATGCTGATGAACGCGGTTCACGTGAATACAACATCGGTCTGGGTGA
>CALZIG010000100.1 GCA_945787585.1 uncultured Gammaproteobacteria bacterium
GCGACAGCCGCTATCGAACACATCTTTGTACTCATTACATTTGTGAAAAGCACTCAATCGTATGAGTGCTTCTATTGTGATATGTGACGCTTCGGGTCCTGCGCGCGAACACATTGAAAATTCGCTGCCGGCTGACTGGGATGTGGTCATTACTCACGCCAGTAATGGCGCCGAAGGCATTGAAGCCATTCGGGCAGGAAAGGCCGACTTTATCTTTCTGGCATTGAGCATGCCTGAGATGAGTGGTTTTGAGGTGTTAAAGGCGATCAAGGATGAAGACCTCCCTACCATCGTTATTGCCACCGATGATGATAGTCAATTGAGTCGCCAGCAACAGGCGCAGGAGTTAGGGGCGATTGCATACATTGAAAAACCAATTGATATTGGATTACTTAGAAATATCCTTAACGAATATGGCGTGCTGGATATTTTAATCAGTAGTTCTTCTGAGAATGATGAGAGAGATGAAAACCTCTCTGATTTTTGCCAGGAAATAGCGAATATCGCCATGGGGCGAGCTGCGGCATTGCTGTCTAAAGTGATCACTAGTAAATGCGTCTTATCGGTGCCGAAGGTCACAATTACGAACTCTGTTACACTGAAAATGGAGCTAAACGCTGAACGCAATGCCAGAGATATAACAATCGTGTCCCAGGGATTTGTTGGCGGTGGGGTCGCTGGGGAAGCATTGCTAACCTTTGGAAGCGATGATGCCGCTTTATTCGCGCCGTTATTGAAAAATTATGATGAGCTCACTGAAACGGTTAAAAAAGGTTTGCTGTTAGAGATCACCAGCATGCTGCTAGGCTCATTTTTATCGGGCATTGCCGATCAGCTGGATATCAGTTTTAGTCAAAACCACCCTAAGATCACCGCTATCAACAGGAATGAAACAGGCAAAGGTGCATCGCAGCATGACCGCTATCAAGAAGTCCTGGCCATTGAGTTTAATTACGCGTTTGAGGAAGAGGGTTTTGTGTGTAATCAGCAGGTCTTGTTTACAGGCGATTCTGTTAGTCGACTTAGTGAATTTGCAGAAATTGCACTCGCATAAATATGACAAATAATTTAGACAATATGGATGAACTGCACTGGACGCTTGGCATGCTCCAGCACCTTGATGTCGGGTTAGTGGTTCTGGATGCTGACCATAACATCTGTTTGTGGAATGGTTTTATGGAGAATCACAGTGGCAAGAAATCAAATGATGTCTTTGGCAAAAATGTATTTCAATTGTTTAACGAAATTCCGGAAGCATGGCTAAAAAATACGGTTGACTCTGTATTTACGCTCAAGAGCCGGGCATTCTCTACCTGGCAGCAACGACCTTATCTATTTAAATTTAATAGTTACCGAGCGATCACGGGGGGCTCTGAATGGATGTATCAAAACATTACCATTATACCGTTAACCTCAGCCGATGGTGTTGTTAGGCATGTCTGCCTTGGTATATACGATGTAACGGATAGCGCGCTGGATGAGAAAGAATTAGAGCGTGCTAATACAGAGCTAGAATACCTGAGTCGTACCGATGGTCTGACAGGCTTGTTTAATCGTCGAGCCTGGCAAGAATATTTAAGCATGGAATATAAGCGGTCTATTCGCACAGAAAAGCAATCTGTACTCGTCATGCTGGATATCGATCACTTTAAGAAAGTGAATGACACCTATGGGCACCAGGCTGGGGATGCAGTGATCTGCTCCATTGCAGAGACCTTGAATCTTGTCAAACGAGAGACAGATTATGCGGGTCGTTACGGCGGAGAAGAGTTTGGTATCATTCTGTCGGCAACAGATTTTGAAGGGGCGTTGGTGTTTGCTGAGCGTCTTCATAAAGCGATTGCAAGTATTGAGGTGATTCACGATGATCGTCACATTAAGTATACTGTGAGTATGGGGGTGGCAGAAGCTGGGTGTGCTAGTAATTGTACGGAGTGGTTATCACATGCAGATCATGCGTTGTATAAAGCTAAAGGATCAGGACGTAACTGTACGGTGAAATTTGACAGTCGATTGATGACTGGCACCAAGCAGAAGGAAGAATAACTGTATTACATGTTCAGTAATACAACGCAGGTGTATTAAACTAACACTTGCCGTGTCTTCGCATTAAAATCATGAATCTGTTTTTCTATCTGAGGTTCAATCATCTTTTCGGGATGTGCGCCATTAGGGCAGGCAAGGCTAGTTGTGGTGCCAAAGAGACGACAGATTAAGGGGCGCTCATCGTAAGCCTCACACCCATTACACCCCAGATGAGGGCAGCTTAGTTCGGCAAGTGCTTTTGCATGTTCCTCTTCCGTTTTTACAGGCAGCCTTGCCATCTCTTCGCTCGAAGTAGTGACAGGGCCACAGCAGTCATGGCAGCCTGGCGTGCATTTGAAGGTGGGGATGCGTGATCTTAAGAATTCAACTTCGTGGCTATTTTTAGTGATTAACATATGAGCGGACAGCGATAGGACGGTTTTTTTTGTAGCCAGCAGGTAACGTCATATGACTGGTGTTATCTGCAAATAAATTACTGTTCTGTTTCGATGTATTGAAAACTATACTCAGCAATGGTTGCGCCATTGCTATCAACCACCGTGACTGTCCAGTCACCGACCCAGCCTGGTAGTAACATTTTACTGGAATTAACACGCCATCGCGGTCCCGCAACATTAAAGCTAACTTCCGCCATGACCTTACCCGCAAAGATCCAGCGGTGTGTCACCGTTTGGCCTTGCAGGCCACGTAGCTCACTGAAGAAATGAACCTTGTTGATATTGTTGCTAAGGATGGTGATCGCATCTACGGGTTCACGTTGCTCAATGGCAGAAGTGAACTGTGCCCGCGCCACTTCACCTGCAGTTGCCTGCTGCATCGGGCCGAGGGTCGCCATGAATAGTGTCAGTAGTGTTAATAGTGATTTCATTGTTAACTCCTTTAGCGGATTACATTAACTTAATGCGTTCAAGTTGTTCCTGTAGTTTTTCCTGAGATACTCGCATCTCGGCGAGTCGTTGCTGCTCCTTGGCCACTACCTCGCTGGGTGCCTTTTCCACGTAGTTGGGGTTAGCCAGTTTCGCTTCACTTTTTGAAATCTCTTTAGTGATTTTCTCGCGCTCTTTGGTAAGACGTGCTTCTTCGGCGGCTTTATCGATCAAGCCGGCCATCGGGATCAGCAGTTTGGTTTCGCCAATCAGTGCAGTCGCCGAGTCAGGCACTTCATCACCATCCTTCAGAACCGTGACGGATGCCAGCTTCGCCAGCGTCATCAGAAAATCACGATTGTTTGCCAGTCGGGTCTGATCCTCTGCGCTACTATTTTGTAGCAGTACCGGCAGTGGTTTGCTCGGCGGGATGTTCATGCCGCTGCGGATCTTGCGCACACCGTTAATGAACTCTTTTACCCAGTCCGCATCTTCGACCGCATCGAGATCAAGCCACTCCTGATCTGGTTTTGGGTAGGGTTGTAGCATGATAGTATCGCCATTCTTTTCGAGCAATGGGGCGACACGCTGCCAGATCTCTTCGGTGATAAACGGGATGATGGGGTGTGCGAGACGAAGAATTCCTTCGAGTACCTGTAGCAGTGTTTGACGGGTGCCACGTAGCGCGGCATCAGAACTCTCATCGGAGTAGAGGATCGGTTTGGAGAGTTCAAGATACCAGTCACAGAAATCGTCCCACACAAATTGATAAATACTATTTGCCGCAAGGTCAAAACGATAGTGCTCAAGCTGGCTCGCGACCTGTGCCGATACTTCATAAAACCTGGAGCGAATCCAGCGATCCGGCAGGCTCAGTTCGATGGACTCGCCGAGGCCAATCGCTTTATCCTCGCAGTTCATCAACACGTAACGCGCGGCGTTCCACAGCTTGTTACAGAAGTTGCGATAGCCATCAATGCGGTTGAGATCAAACTTAACGTCACGTCCGGTCGAGGCGAGGGCGGCAAAGGTAAAGCGCAGTGCATCGGTGCCAAAGGCGGGAATGCCATCGGGAAACTCTTTGCGGGTCTGCTTTTCGATCTTGCTTGCCAATTGCGGCTGCATCATGCCGCGGGTGCGTTTGGCGACAAGGGCATCCAGCTCAATGCCATCAATGAGGTCGATCGGATCCAGCACGTTACCCTTGGATTTTGACATTTTATGGCCATAAGAGTCGCGCACCAGACCGTGAATGTAGATCTCTTTGAACGGCACCTGTCCATCCATGAACTTCATTCCCATCATGATCATGCGGGCAACCCAGAAAAAGATGATGTCAAAGCCGGTCACTAGTACCTGGGTAGGATAGAATGTTTTTAGCCGTTCGGTATCTTCCGGCCAACCGAGCGTAGAGAACGGCCACAGTGCCGATGAAAACCAGGTGTCGAGGACGTCTTCATCTTGACGCAGGGAGACGCTGTCAGCAAGGTTATGTTTGGTACGAATCTCTGCTTCGGAGCGCCCCACATAGATGTTGTCCTGTTCGTCATACCATGCCGGGATGCGGTGGCCCCACCAGATCTGGCGTGAGATACACCAGTCTTCGATGTTGCGCATCCACTCAAAGTAGGTATTTTTCCAGTTATCGGGAATAAATTTGATGTCACCATCTTCCACTGCCTTGATCGCAGGTGCCGCCAGCGGCGCGACTTTGACATACCACTGGTCGGTGAGGAGGGGTTCGATCACCGCTCCGGAACGGTCACCGCGTGGTACCATCAGCTTGTGCTCTTTGGTCTCACCCAGCAGGCCATTCTCGCCCAACTCTTCAATCACGAGCTTACGTGCCTCGAAACGATCGAGGCCGCGGAATTCCTCGGGGATCAGTGTGCCATGTTCGTCATCCAGTCCAATGATGGCAGCATCAATGGTGAAGATGTTGATCAGTCCGCCATTGGGCAGGGCGGCGATGGCTGAATCCTCGCGGTGTCGGTTCCACACCTGGTAATCGTTGAAATCGTGCGCCGGGGTGATCTTCACGCAGCCGGTGCCGAATTCGGGATCGACGTAATCATCGGCGATAATCGGAATCAGGCGCTCGCTAAAGGGGAGTTTAACCTTCTGGCCCACCAGATGGGCGTAGCGCTCATCACCGGGATGTACCGCCACCGCCGCATCACCGAGCATGGTCTCGGGGCGGGTGGTGGCGACAACCAGGTGACCGCTGCCATCGGCGAGGGGATAGCGCATCTGCCACATGTAGCCGTTTTCTTCTTCGGAGATCACCTCCAGATCGGAGACAGCGGTGTGCAGTTTGGGGTCCCAGTTAACGAGGCGTTTGCCGCGATAGATTAGCCCCTCTTCATGTAGCTTGACGAAGACCTCTTTGACCGCGCTAGAGAGCCCTTCATCCATGGTGAAGCGCTCGTGCTCCCAGTCCAGCGATGAACCCAGTCGGCGCAGCTGACGGGTGATGTTGCCGCCAGATTCATCTTTCCACTGCCACACCTTATCAATAAACGTTTCACGTCCGAGGTCGTGGCGGGTTTTACCTTCGGTGGCGAGCTGGCGCTCCACCACCATCTGAGTGGCGATGCCGGCATGATCGGTGCCGGGCTGCCACAGGGTGTTGTGTTCGCTCATGCGGTGGAAGCGCGTGAGGGTGTCCATGATGGTGTTGTTGAAGCCGTGTCCCATGTGCAGGTTGCCAGTGACGTTAGGCGGCGGAATCATGATGGAGTAAGGTTTGCCTTCGCCAGCGGGGGCGAAATGGCCATTTTTTTCCCAGGTTTGGTACCAGTGTTGTTCGATCGCTTGGGGGTTGTAGGTCTTTTCCATGGTGTTCCGTCTATTGTAAAACTGAATTCTGCGTGAAGTGCGCTATTGTAGCGCAACTTTAAGACGATGTCGGCGCTACCGCGCTGATTGATTGCGGCCTGCCAGCAGCTTGCCGTCCATTATCTACCAGCCTTAGGTGGCAGGCGTTGTCGGTTCAGTTGTCGCTGGTCAGCTGGACGTGCAGTTCACTGAGTTCCCGTTCGATGCGTTGCTGCATTTCACTCAACGCCTGTGCGATGGTGGCGTCAAAATCGGCCC
>CALZIG010000101.1 GCA_945787585.1 uncultured Gammaproteobacteria bacterium
ACTCGATCCAGCAACACCTTCCAGTTCGCCTGCGCTTCAAGCGTCACATAAAGCCCTTCATCCTCAAAAAAACCTTTTTCATACGCGATTGCGAGCGGTGCCATATCGGTCAGTTTGATAAACCCAAACTTCAACTCCTCTTTTTCGGGTTCGCCCACTTCTGCTAATGCCAATTTTGAAAACATCCCGATAGAGAGTGCGAGCACACCGGCACTCATCATTGCAATCACGGGAAACCCTCTGTTGGCAGTATTTTTACTGACGCTTACCTGAGAGACAAAACGCCCCCGCTCTCTATATCTACTGCCACGTATTAACTCTTTCATCACCATCATTGACCTCACCTTACGTTTATGTAAAAACAAAAAAGGAGCCTATCCACACAGAGGAAACCCCTGTATCGATAGACTCCATTGTCCGTTCGCGAAGCGCCGTTGCTTCACATTATATTTTTTAATTTTTTCCCGTAGTAACGGGAAGTATTACTAAGTTTTATATATTGACCTGCTACATCAACAGATCTGCCGCTGAGACAATATTTTCTGCCATCTCGCCCAGCCGCTTGTTTTTACTCATCGCTAATTTTCGCAACGCATGAAAAGCTTCACTTTCATCATAGCCACGCTGTTTCATCAGTAATCCCTTGGCTCGATCAATCACCTTTCGATCAGCCAGGGTGCTTTTCGTCTTATTCAGTTCACTACGGAGATGCTGGAATGCCTTAAAGCGAGCCAGTGCCGCCTGCATGATCGGACCGATGCGTTCATAACGTGCTTCGTCCACTACATAGGCACTAACACCGGCCTGTACCGACTCATAGATCAGGCTTTCACTATCATTGCGGGTTAACACCACTACCGGTAGTGGCGCCTGCTGACTCAGCAAACTCAACCCCTTTAGCGTGGCACTATTTAATACTGGCGTTTCGATAATCAATAACTCAGGTGAAGTCTGCTGTACCTGCATTAGCAGCCCCGTCGTACTGTCGTTTCTCGCCACCACGGTATGGCCTTCACGCTCGACTACGGTCAATAGTTCCGCTTGTTGCGCTCGGTCTTCATTAACCAGCATCACTTTCAGTTTCATAATTAACCAACCCGGTTTAATAATGCTATTTATTCAATACAACTCGAATAATCTATCATCGCCATTCCAACAAACTAGAATGATGCCTGCCCCCATAACCACAACTTATCAGTATCGACCGACACGGTGTCTGCATCGTAGCTCGCGTATTTAACACCGACGGTGTAATGTTTAGAAATTTTCTTCGCCGCCAGTAAATCAATTTCAGAGCCGTAATCTGCACTGCCCTGATCGGCGCTAAAGTCATGATAGACACCCAGTAGCTTCACGCCCGCGACCTTCCCCATGACCGATAAATAAGTATCCTGTAGCCCGGTTGCAGGTGTTGCCAGGAATTTATCCGCCCAGCCGTTAAAGGCATGTTTGGTGGCAAGCGGTGTCTGAAAACCGTAGGTGCCGTCGCCACTAAGCACCTCATAACCAAGTTTGGCGGTCACACCTGCGGCGGTGACACCACCTTCAATCAGAGTGTAATCCGCATCAACAGTACTCGGGGCATCGGCATAGTCACTCTGGGTTGCAAACTCTGCGGTGTAGAGAAGCCCCACATCGCCCGCCTTCTGCTTACCACTAAAACGCACGCCGAGGGTCTGCGAGTCAGCGGTAGAGTTGTCATAATCAAGCATGTAGCTGTAACCGGTGAGCTTGCCTGCACTCAGGCCACTATAGGTAGCATTCAACAGGATACCTTTGAGGTCTACATCCTTTGCAGTAATGGTGTTGATGTTACTCAGGTAGGCGAACTTAACCTCGGTATCGGGCAGTGACTTGTTGCCGACCATCAGCGCATCGAATGTCTGTTCATTTTGACGCCAGCCAACGTTACCGACAAAACGGGCGTTATCAAGGATGATGCGCTGACGACCCGCTTTTACAGTCGTTTCTGCACCAGCGTTATATGAGAGAAAGCCCTGATTCAATTCTGTACTCTCAACATCCGCCACCACCGGGTAGATACCGAGACCGTTCGCGGTACTGTTATAGCGCTCAGTACCGGCAACCCGAACATCCTCAAACTCAACATAACCAGTAAGGCCTGCAACCTCGCCGGTCTTATAACCAACACGCGTTCTCACCGTAGAGGCCTCCGCATCTTCAGTAACGTTCTGCTGGTCAACCACTTCATAGCGATAACGCAGGCTTGCGGAGCCCGTCCCTTCTGCCAGCGCTTTGGTCACTGCATTTTCGGCATGGACGGCTGAAAATGGCATTGCGACAGGCAATGTTGCAACCGCTAACAGGGAAACCAACTGCTTTCTGGAAAGCTTACTTGTATACATGAACGACTCCTCAATCGATATATCAAAAATAAATAAGAGCCACAACAAGGTTTCATCCCTGTAGTGACCCCGTTGTCATATTGGTGCGCCGTTGCACCCTACTATTTGTATTACGCCAGCATTGGTGATGTCGCTGCTGCCGTACTGAAAAACTTATACCCTGTCAAAGCAATAGGTGTGCCAGCTAATGAAATAATGGCTTAAGTCTTTATTTTTAATGTATGTTTTGTAGGTTATCGCAAGCCAGATCAGTTCAGTTGAACCTTGATAGTGCGAGACCTGTGTGCAGTGGGACAGGGACATGCCCCAAAAGAGGACAGCAAACTGGTGAGGTAATGCGCGGGGATTAAAGAAGTTTAGTTTAGGATGCGCA
>CALZIG010000102.1 GCA_945787585.1 uncultured Gammaproteobacteria bacterium
ACGGATGGATCTAACCCTGTAGGCGATGGGGCTGGTGATAATTTCATTGCGCAGTACCGTGACTTTGCATTATGGGAAAAGTACTGGCTGGCGTCTAATGAGGTGAATAACCAGCTGGAGTACTGGAAAGCCTATCTACAGGATGCGAACACGGTGCTTGATCTACCGACTGATCATCCGCGGCCAAGAGTGATGTCATTTAAGGGTAGGACCCATCGGTTTTTATTGCCGAAGACGCTTTCCCAGCAACTTAAAATATTAAGCGGAACGTTAGGTTCGACTTTATTTATGTCGCTGTTATCTGCATTCCAGTGTCTGCTGTATCGCTATACTAACCAGGAAGATATTTTAACGGGTATGTCACCGACGGTCCGCAGCCGACCAGAGTTAGATAGTATGTTCGGGGATTTTTCTAATAATCTGGTGATGCGTACAGAGTTTTCATCAGACTCAACGTTTAGAGATATTGTCGAGCATGTTGCTGAGTCTACTGTCGATTGTTTTTCGCATCAGGATCTTCCGTTCGAAAGTATTCTGGAGAAGATTCCTCATCATCGAGCATTGAATCATACCTCAATGTTTCAGGTGATGTTTATGCTTCATAATGAAACCTTGTGCGATAACTTTCCTTTGTCTGGCGTGGAAGTGAGTGAATATCAATTTGAAAGAGGTACTGCTCATTTTGACCTTGATTTAATGTTGTCTGATAGCGCGGATGGGATTTTAGGTGCACTAGCATATAATGCTGATATATTCGAGGCACACACCATTGAACGTTTGGTTAAACTGTTTGAGGTGCTGCTCATGCGGGTTGTTGAGCAACCTGATGCAAAATTGGCAACACTGTCGTTACTTGATGATGAGCAGAGGTCACTTATTATTAATGAGTGGAACAACACAAACGTAGTGTTTCCTGCTGAAAGCAAGCTGCATGAGCTCTTCGAGGCGCAAGTTGAACGTTTTCCCGATAAATCCGCATGCGTTTTTGAGGATAAGCATTTAAGTTATGCCGAACTAAATAAGCGAGCAAACCAGCTAGCGCATTATTTAATTAAAGCAGGTGTCGAGCCCGGCCAACTAATCGGCATATGTGTTGAGCGCTCACTGGATATGATGGTGGGGTTGTTGGGCATTTTGAAAGCAGGGGGCGCTTACGTGCCGCTTGATCCTGCGTATCCAACAGAACGTCTGGCATATATGTTGAGCGATAGTCAGGCCCCGTTAGTGGTGATTCAGGCGGCGTTAAAAGAACGTCTGACGGGTTATGCGGGGCGCACCGTCTTTATCGATAGTGACTGGTCGAAGATTGCTGCAGAAGATGATCGAAACCCGCTAAAGCAAGGTCAATCTGATGATCTTGCTTACGTGATTTATACATCCGGTTCAACCGGAAAGCCCAAGGGAGTGACGCTGCCGCACCGTGCCGTGGTCAACTTTCTTTGTGCGATGCGGCGTGCGCCAGGTTTGACAGAAGTTGATCGTCTGCTTGCTGTGACCACTATCTCTTTTGATATTGCAGTACTTGAACTCTATTTGCCACTGACGACCGGTGCTACAACGGTCATCGCAAGTCGTGATGCGGCTTCTGATGGCACCCGTCTACTGGCGCTTATCGCCAGTGAAAATATCACTGTTATGCAGGCAACCCCGATTACCTGGCGTTTACTACTGGAATCAGATTGGCAGGGCACATCAGGCCTGAAGGTATTATGCGGTGGTGAAGCAATGCCGCGTGAACTGGCAAGCCAACTTGTTGAAAAATGCGATGAGTTATGGAATCTCTATGGCCCGACAGAAACGACAGTATGGTCGATGCGTTATCAAGTGAAACGTGATGCGGATGAGGCAACAGTATTGATCGGTCGACCGATCGAAAACACGCAGATTTATCTGCTTGATGAGCATCTCCTTCCTGTGCCTGTTGGTGTCCCGGGTGAGATTTATATTGGTGGCGCTGGCCTTGCGCGCGATTATCTGAATCGCCCAGAATTGACGGCAGAGCGTTTTGTTCCAAATCCATTTGATGAAAATAGTCGACTCTATCGCACAGGTGACCTCGCGTTCTATCACGATGATGGTAATGTTGAGTACATGCGACGTATTGATAATCAGGTAAAGGTGCGAGGCTTTAGAATAGAGCTGGGTGAGATTGAGTCTGCGCTCAGCGAACATGATGCCATTGAGCGAGCTGTAGTGAACGTCTGGGAAAATCGTCCTGGTGATCATCGCCTGGTGGCCTATCTTATTTATAAGCGAGGCGAAGGCGCCACAGTGACAGAAATAAGGACGCACTTGCGTGCCCTGTTACCCGAATATATGGTGCCTCAGCACATCGTTGAAATGGACGGTTTTCCGGTGACACCGAACGGTAAATTAGATCGGAAACGTTTACCAGCGCCCTTTGGTGATAGTTATGAAAATGATGAGTATGTCTCCCCTGAAACAGGGACAGAAAAATACCTTGCTACCGTGTGGTGTGAAGCACTGGGTATTGAACGAGTGAGTGTGCACGATAATTTTTTTGATCTGGGTGGGCACTCATTGTTGTCGATGAAGGTGATTGAACGCATTCGGAAAGAGACCGCGGTTGTGATTTCACCAAGGGTTTTATTGATGGAGTCGCTGGGAGCCATTGCGGCAACGCATTCGCTTCCTGATGTGGACAGTAAGCCTGATATACAGGACACAGGGGGGCAACAACAACGATCGGTCGATTCGTCAGCGAACGTTGAGCGAAAAGCTGCGGCATCTCCCGGTTTTTTTAATAAAATTAAAAATAGGTTGCTCAATAAATAGATGTGCTTGTTTTTGAATGCTTGATGATAGGTCAGTTTCGGGATAACAGTATTTATGCTTATAATGGTTTTTTATGATGAGTGCTATTTTAGGTTTTTATAAGTGGCACCTCACTTTCTTTTTGGCGTTTGAGATTTAAAAATGAATCCATTCTTTTTTGGCGCTTCCAATAAGCAGCTGTTTGGCATCTATCACCCGCCAAGATCTCGTGACTTACGAGATACGAGTGTTGTGCTTTGCTATCCATTCGGCCAGGAATACATGCGGTCATTTAAAATGTTTAATCGCCTGGCCGACCTGCTGGCGAAGGCCGGTTTTCATGTGCTTCGATTTGATTACTATGGAACGGGTGATTCATCTGGCTCGTCAGAAGAGTGGCGTCTGACACAAAGCTGCGAAGATGTCTCGATGGCGGTGGAAGAGTTAAAGAGCCTGTCGGGCAATACGCGAGTGTCATTAGTGGGGTTGCGCCTGGGGGCTGTGATTGCGTCCTCAATAGAGTCTTTGAATATTGAAGAGCTCGTGCTCTGGGATCCCGTGGTCAGTGGACGAGACTACATCGCGTCACAAAAGTCTATGCATCAGCAGATGTTGGCTGACCCTGATCGTTTTAGCGTACCTCGGCAGGGCGAAGGCGAAAATGAACTGTTGGGTTTTTCATTTTCTGAGGAAATGTGTTCTGAGATTGAAGCATTAGATCTGAAAAAAGATTTTTTAGCGAAAGCAAAGCGGGTATTTATAGTAGGTTCTGATGCTAAAGACGAGTATCAAGCGCTTTACGATTGTTTACAGAGTGCCGATGTCGAATACCGCGTGATTGATGACGCTGGCAATTGGGATGCGTTATCAGAACTCGAATCAGCACTACTACTCAGTACATTATTGCAGGATATTGTGATGATGCTTTCGGAGGGTGCTAAGTGATGGAGCGCGTATTTACTTTTGGGCAGGATAAAGACCTCGTTGGCATTGCGACCGAAGTGGATGAGGCCGTCGCTAACGATACGTTGCCTGCCGTTATTATGCTCAATGCAGGCTTACTCCATCGAGTCGGCCCCTTTAGGTTACATGTTGAATTAGCCCGTCGTTTAGCAGTGCAGGGTGTGCGATCCTTTCGGTTCGATCTATCTGGGATTGGTGATAGCCAGAAGCATAAAGATACGCGTGCTTATGAAGAACAGATCATTGGTGATATTCAGGCTGCAATGGATTTCTTTACGAGTAAATACGGCGTCAAAAAGTTCATCCTGTTTGGGTTATGTACCGGCGCTGCCAATGCGCATAAGGGGGCTGTGATTGACCCTCGAGTGGTCGGTGCCATTTTTCTTGACGGCTACGCATATCGTACCCCTGCATTTCTGATGCGCCGCTATGGCGCCCGTCTGTTTTCGTTGAGTGGATGGTTTAACCGAATTAAACGTCTAATTTCACCCTCAGGGGATGGTGTCGACGATGGACCAGGTCAGGATGATTACTTCTGGGTATTACCCCCAAAGCAACAGACCGAGGCAGAGTTGCGCGAGTTGGTTGAGCGCAAAGTAAACCTGTTGTATGTCTACAGTGGCGGCCATGAGGACTATAATTATGCCGGACAATTTAAGGATATGTTCAGCGCCGTGAATTTTAATGACCAGCTACAGGTTAATTATTTTCCGGAATCAGACCACACCTATATCCTGAGAAAAGATAAAGAAAAGTTAATTGAGACTATTAGTGGCTGGATGGCGCAAGCTTATGCGCGCGAATTAAATAGAGACTAAGGTTTGAGAGCTCCCCGGGTTGGTTAAATGCATATTAATAAGTCATATAAACTGATATACCTGCTGTCCACGATCATTTTTATAGGGCTGCTTGTCGGCATTATTTTCTACGTTAAACGTGATGCCAAACCTGAGTTGCCATTGAGTGCCTACCCGCCAGCTGAACAGGTCGCACAACTGGCGGTCGCTTTCACAGATTCAGAATGGGATGGGGTCTCGGTGCCAGACGGTCAGCAGTGCCGCAATTTTGGTGGCAGCGGGGCTAGTCCTTCACTCTTAATTTCTGACATTCCATTACAGGCAAATGCTGTGCTGCTCGCATTTGGGGATTTAACTTACGAGCCGATGCTGAATGGTGGCCATGGCGTTATAGGAATGTCGCTGGCGAATGATACGACTTCCATTGTGTTCCCTTCTGTTCCGGCTGAGACCACTGCCCTGCCGGAAGGCGTTTATGTTGAGGCACTTCACCGAAGCGATCGCGGTGATGTAGGCGGTTATTTGCCGCCATGCTCAGGGGGGATTGGGAATACTTATTATGTGGATGTAATGGCTGTCTATAAAGCGGTATCAGCGGATGACCCCTCAATGTTACTGGGTGAGGCGCGGCTTATTCTGGGTAAATATTAGGTTTATTGGGATAGTGAAATTCCGGTAAAGATGTGACTTTCGTTGTACCTGAAGTGGCCAGTCAGGGTGTCTGGCAGGTTATATTCTGTTGGAAGCTGGGTGAGCAGAGTGGCTGAAAATTGCAACCTGTCACTGTCGAAGGTTATGTCGAGGTCTTGAAAATCCAGGTAAATTCGCGTGACTGGAAACAGTGATTTATAGACAGACTCTTTGGCACTGAATATAAATTTTTGCCAATTGCTGCCTGAGGGTGGTGGAGATAGGTTAGCGCGTGTTATTTCCTGCGGTGTGCAGATCATCGCTTCGAGGTCGTCGTCTAACGGTCTAATGGTTTCAATGTCTAGCCCAATGCTTGTGAGCGTTGCTTGACGCGCCAGTGCGACTCCGCAATAGTCATCGCAATGGGAGATGCTACCGGTGATGCCGGGTGGCCAGAGTGGTTCACGCTCTCCCCCTGACAGCACTGGAAAGCCGGTGACCCCCAATGCTTTTAACGCCGCTTTTGCACATAGTCTACCAGCTGTGAATTCGCGTCTCCGTTTAATGACCGCTTTCTGGATGAAAGCGGCCTCTTCGGGGTAGAGTTTGCCATCCCACATGGCAGGCGTTGCCGTGACGGTGACAACTTGTGAGGGAAAAAGCGCCTTAATCATCGGTGGCGGATATGGGGTATCTACTGGGCGACAATCTTGAAAACTTTCCCCGATGTATGTTCCGCGATGTAGAGTTCGAAGTTTTCATCCTCGCCAAAGCTACTGATGTTGAGGTTGTACTTTCCCAGTTTGCGGGCGATTTTGTCTGTAAGCGAGGGGCGATAGATTTCAGCCTCGGCCAGTAGTTTTCCGTCGTGGTGCCTCATGCCCCATATCCGTTGAGTGACATAGTCGGCATAAAGATAAGTGCCGCAGAGTGAAGGGATCTCTTTACCTCGGTAAACAAAGCCGCCCGTAATGGAGTAGCCTTTTGAGTGGTAATAGGTATGTAATGGGGGGATCATGCCGTCTCGCTGGCACGGGGCTTTTACAGCGGGTGTGCAGATATCTCCCTCCATGATATTCCAGCCATAATTTCCACCGCGTTGAATGAGGTTGATCTCTTCCATATCATTTTGCCCAACATCGGCCAGATATAATTGGCCGGTGAGCGCATCAAAAGAGAAGCGCCATGGGTTGCGCAGGCCATAACCCCACGTCTCACCGCGGAAGCCTTTTTTGCCGACGAATGGATTATTCTGTGGGATGGTATAAGGCACTGATGTTTGATCATCGCTCGTGTTTACATCAATTCTGAGTAAGCTGCCCAATAGTGTGGCTGGATTCTGTGCGTTATTATGCGGGTCATTTTGTGAGCCGCCATCGCCCATACCGATGTAAAGATAGCCATCCTGGCCAAATGCAAGCTGGCCACCATTGTGATTATCGTAAGGTTGTGAAATGCGCAGCAAGATAACTTCGCTGTTGATGTCTGCACGATCTTTCGTATTACGACTGAAACGCGAAATGACGGTGTTGAGTTTGCCAGCGATTTTTTGTGTGTAGTTGACGAAGAAAAAGCCATTTTTACGATAATCTGGGTGGAATGCCAAGCTTAATAACCCTTTTTCACCGCCGCTGGCAACGCGATTTCTGATGTCCAGAAATGGGTCGCTTAGCGTTTGGCGCCCCTGACTAATGATCTTGATCACTCCTCGCTGTTCAACCACATACAATCGCCCACTTGCATCGTTTGCATGGGTGATATGTACTGGCAGTGACAGGCCGCTGACAACTTCTTCAAGCGCAATGGCGGGGATATCTTCATGGTTTTCGTCACAGGGCGCTGTGGCGTACGCTAACGCGGGGGTGACCAGTAGCGTTAAAATGAGCAGTATTGCCGAGGGTGTTGTCTGTGGTCTGTGTTGCATGGTCGTATGATATCCAGTCGTTTGGTGATTGAGTGACGACGCCTTCTCATTTCTAGCGCATATTCAGGCATTACCCCGAAAATGGTATCATTGTCTGCTGGTTTTTGTGTATTGAAAATCGGTTGAGTAATCCAAATTGCTATTAAATAGTTTGCTACTGGCGATTAATGATAGAGAGCGTTACGACGCTGTTAGTTGTATTATGTTGCTCTTTGAACAATATGAGATGTGGTTGAGCAGAGTGCGTTTGTTTGTCTTTTTTACTGAATAAGTGATATTTGTTAAAACCCATTAATACAATACTATGTACGAGTCATTTTATAACCTGCATGCCAAGCCGTTTCAGCTGAGCCCAAATGCGCGCTTTTTTTACAATAGCCGTGGCCATAAGCGTGGCATGTCTTACTTGCGTTACGGGATTACGCAGGGTGAAGGTTTTATTGTCATCATGGGGGATATTGGCACCGGCAAGACGACGCTGGTACAGAATATGTTCGATCATCTGACCGAGGATAATCTCGTTGCCGCCAAAATTGTGACGACGCAGTTAGAGGCCGATGACATGTTACGGATGGTCGCCTCTGCTTTTGATCTATCCCATGAAGGGCTCGACAAGGCATCACTGTTAAAGGCGCTTGAAACCTTTTTTGTGGAACAGGCGCGCCTCGGTAAACGGGTTTTGCTAGTGATTGATGAGGTGCAGAATATCCCGCTTAAATCTCTGGAAGAGCTACGTATGCTGTCTAACTTTCAGGCCGGTGGCGCTGCGCTTTTGCAGATCTTTCTCCTCGGGCAGCGGGAGTTTGTTAAGACCTTGCAGGCTGAAGGGCTGGAGCAGCTGCGCCAACGTGTGATTGCTTCCTATTATCTGAAGGCGCTTGAGCGCGATGAGGTTCAAGGGTATATCACTCATCGACTGGAGGCTGCGGGATGGAAAAATGACCCCGAGTTTGATGCGTCAGCCTACGATGAAATTTTTGCCTATACCTTGGGTACACCAAGAAAAATCAATACATTATGTGATCGACTGATGCTCTTTGGGTATCTCGAGGAGCTACATAAAATAGATAGTGAAGTCGTTAAAGCGGTGACCGCTGAGTTGCGGGGGGAGGTTACTTATGCGCCAGAGAACTCGGCTAGCCATGTGGATGGTCGGGCGGATAATCGCGCAGATAATAAGGTGAACCAGAAGATGATTGATGTGGAGCAAAGACTGTGCACATTAGAAGAAAAGGTCGAAGTGCTTGAGGGGGGATTGAAGTCGCATCAATCCAAATTGACTGGATTATGGCAATCAAAATGAGCATGGGGTGATCGCCTGGTGTGGAATTGCGTTAATTGTGGTAATTTCGATCAGCTTCGGATTGACGTAAGGCAGAGAGATTGATAGTGTAAACGAGTTCGTGTGCATCCATAGTGATATGGTGTTTGGGGAGCACAATATAAAAATAAAAGGGTCCATTTTATGATCAAGAAATCACGCATATTGATAGCACTTTTGGGGGGGCTGGCGTCACTGGTGCTAGTTAGTGGGGCGCATGCTGCTAAGGTAGGTGACCCAGTCGCCGGTGAAATGCAGGCTGGATTATGTGGCGGTTGCCACGGTGGTGATGGCAACAGTCCTGACGCTACATTTCCTCGTCTTGCTGGGCAGTATGAAATGTATATCGTTAAGCAAATCAGAGACTTTCAGAAAGGCCATCGCGCCAATAATGACACCATGGCGGGTATGGCGGCCATGGTAGCCTCTTTACAGGATGCCAAGGATATTGGTTCTTATTTTGCTGCACAGAAAATGGCGAAAAAACCGCTCGTACCTGTGGATAAGAAGCTAGCCGCTGAAGGTAAGAAATTGTTTTATGAAGGAAACCCAAAGACCGGTGTATATGGTTGTGTGAATTGCCATGGCGATCGTGGTAAAGGGAAAGCGCCAAACATCGCGGTATTTCCAAGAATTGGTGGCCAGCATCGTGACTACATCATCAAGCAGCTGAAGGATTTTAAGAGCGGTGCACGCGCAAATGATCCCGCTGGAATGATGGGTGATATTGCGAAAAAGCTCTCGGATAGAGAGGTGAACGCCGCTGCTAATTACCTTTCGGCTCAATTACCTTAATTTATTTAGGTGGTAGTGCCTGATTTCGGTCAGGTGAGCAGTGGAAGCAAAGAAAAACGGTAGGCTGCTGCAGCCTACCGTTTTTTTTGTTTGAAAGGTTGGGTGTTACGTAGCCGCCAGGGGGCAGTTTTCCTGCGGTGTCAGGCTTGCCTGTTTACGATGCTGGAAATGCGACCAGGTGGTCTGCAGCGATGCGAATCCCAACTTGTTCACCCACCGCGTGGTGGTGGTGACTTGGAAATAGTGAAAGCACCCGGCTGCCGTTGGGTAGCTTCAATGTGTACATAATTTCGGCCCCTTTGAAGGCCTTATCGACAACTTCAGCGCGTAGGCCACTATCGCTCTCGGGGAGGATATCGTCGGGTCGAATCAGCACCTCGACATCTGAATGGAGGGGCCATGGGTAGGCACGGTCGCCCTGAATTTCACCGATATCAGTTTTGACCAAATTGGGTGCGAGCAGCGTCCCCTTGATGAAAATGCCCTGCCCGATAAAATTGGCGACGAAGCGACTGGTGGGTTCGTGGTAGAGATTGAACGGGGTATCCCACTGGAGGATATGCCCTTCATTCATGACGCCAACCATGTCACCTAGCGCAAAGGCCTCGTGTTGATCGTGAGTGACCAACAAAGCGGTAATGCCCTGACTTTTTAGAATATTACGGATCTCAAGCCCCAGTTTTTCTCGTAGATCGATATCGAGATTGGAGAACGGCTCGTCGAGCAGTAACAGGTCGGGTTTTGATGCGATGGCTCGTGCCAGCGCAATACGTTGCTGTTGTCCTCCTGAGAGCTCGTGTGGGTAGCGTCTGCCGAAACCCTCAAGATTGACCAGTGCCAGGAGTTCATCGGCGCGTTGCTGCTTCTCAGCTTTATTCATATCGCGCAGGCCAAAGGTGATGTTGTTGTACACATTGAGATGTGGAAACAGGGCGTAATCCTGAAATACCATCCCCAGTTTGCGTTTCTCTGGCGCGAGCATATTGCTGGGAGTGGAGACCTGCCTATCGCGCAGTGTGATACTGCCGTGATGGATAGGTTCAAGGCCGGCGATCGCCCGTAGTGCGGTTGTTTTTCCGCAACCACTGGGGCCGAGCAGGCAGGAGATATCTCCTTGATTAACATGAAATGAGAGCTCACGAATGATCGCCTGGCCCTGGTAGTGGCACTCAATGTTTTTAATGTCGAGTAGGGCGCTCATCTGATGTTTAAGCACTTAATTTAAGTAGAAACTCGATCAGCGCCTTCTGCGCATGCAGGCGATTTTCCGCCTCATCCCATACCACGCTCTGGCGTCCGTCAATGACCTCCGCGCTGACCTCTTCGCCGCGATGTGCCGGCAGACAGTGCATAAATAGGGCGTCCTTGTCAGCGGCAGCCATGAGGTGGCTGTTGACCTGGTACGCCTTGAAGTCGAGGATGCGTTTGCTGCTTTCTTCTTCCTGGCCCATGCTGGCCCATACGTCGGTAACGATGAGATCCGCTCCGCTGGCCGCTTCGAGCGGGTCATGAGTGAGTGTGACGCAGTCCTGATGTGACGCAAGCAGTGTGGCATCGGGGGTGTAGCCCGGCGGCGATGCGATACGTAACTGAAAGCCAAATTGACGCGCGGCATTAATATAAGAGTGGCACATATTGTTGCCGTCGCCGATCCATGCCACCTGTTTGCCGCGAATACTGCCGCGCTGTTCGTACCAGGTCTGCATATCCGCGAGGAGCTGGCAGGGGTGATACATATCAGACAGGGCGTTGATCACCGGGACCTGAGAATGGGCGGCGAAGGTAACCAGGGTCTCGTGGGCATAGGTGCGAATCATAATAAGATCGACCATGCGCGATAGCACGCGGGCGGTATCTTCAACCGGCTCGCCGCGGCCAAACTGCGTATCACGTGGCGAGAGGAAGATCGCACTGCCGCCGAAGTGAGCCATGCCCGCTTCGAACGAGACGCGGGTACGGGTGGACGACTTTTCAAACAGCATGCCGAGCACTTTGCCGCGGAATGGCTCATAGCTTTCGCCATTAGCCCGCATCCGTTTTAATTCGATGGCGCGCTGTATTAACGTCTCCAGTTCGGCCGGCGTCAGGTCATTCAGGGTGAGGAAATGGCGAATCATAATGGGGCTTCTTTTTTGAGGAATGTTGTCACGATTGTCTTCAGACGCGCCACGATCTCATCCGCCTCTTCATCGCTGATGATCAGGGGTGGTAGAAGACGAATCACGTTGTCGGCCTGAATGCTGATCAGCAGACCTGCTTCAAGGGCATCCTTGAGCAGCACACCACATGGGCGATCAAGTTCAACGCCGATCATGAGCCCTTTACCTCGAATGGCGGCTACGCCCGTTTCCTCGGCAAACGCCTGTGTCAGGTTTGTGCGGAGGCGCTCGCCGAGTTGCTCGGCACGTGCAGCAAGCTGTTCTTTTTCCATTGTCTGAAGCACGGTCAGCGCGACGCTACAGGCCAGCGGATTCCCCCCAAAGGTAGAGCCGTGGTTACCCGCCTGCAATACATTGGTCGCCGGGCCTGAAACCAGGCATGCGCCAATCGGGAAGCCGTTGCCGAGCCCTTTGGCAAGCGTGACGACATCTGGCCGAATATCACTGTGTTGCCATGCAAACCATTTGCCGGTGCGACAGATGCCGGTCTGAACCTCATCTAGCATCATCAACCAGCCATACTCATCGCAGAGTTCACGTACTGCCGTGAGGTAGTGGTCATCGGGCACATTGATGCCGCCTTCGCCCTGAATGGGTTCGACTAGAATCGCCACAGTATCACCGCTGTTTTTAGCGATCTCGCGGAGCTCATCGATGTCGTTAAATTTAGCGCGCACAAAGCCCTGAACTAGTGGCTCAAAGCCGGCCTGCACCTTACGGCTACCGCTGGCCGAGAGGGTGGCGAGGGTGCGCCCGTGAAAGCTCCCTTCGGTGACCACCACGGTGGGGGTGGTGATGTCCTTATTGTGCCCATAAAGCCGGGCAATCTTGATCGCAGCCTCGCAGGACTCGGCACCAGAATTGGTAAAGAAGGCCTGCTCCATGCCAGAAAGGCGCATCAGTTGATCGGCCAGCTGCTGTTGCTGTGGGATGTGGTAAAGGTTGCTGGTGTGGATCAGTGTGCTGCCCTGTTGAGCGAGTGTCGCGGCAACGGCCGGGTGGGCGTGCCCCAGCCCACAGACGCCGATGCCGCTCAGTGCATCGAGGTAACGCTGGTCATGGGTATCCCACAGCCAGGCGCCTTCACCTTTTTTAAAGGTGACTGGCAGACGTGCGTAGGTCGGCATAATTGAATCAGGCATGGTTAAATTCTTCATATTCCATAAAGCAAAAAGGCAGCCAGTGATTATGCCGGCCGCCACTTTCGTAGCAAACGAGAAAGTATAGCGGATTTTACTGTTTCGGAAAGTATGTACCTACGATAAATACCCCTGTTTTTTCGATGGTGGGGTAGTTGCGGCTGAATCAAATATTTCATTTTTATAGGTAAATAGCCGATATATCATTTACGGGTCAGGTTGAGATCATGGGTGACATGCGCACCGTTTTCTCATCAGAGAACAGTTTATTGCCTCAATAATAGCGAAATAACAAGTTTAACTTAATGATATTTATTAATTATTCCGTAATCGGGTGTTTTTTAGGTATCAATTCGATATAAAAAACTTCTTAATGAAGGATGGTCAATATGAGCGGTGAGGCAGTTGTGCAGCCCCTGAAAACTCCAGATAAAAATCAAATCCCTGAAACCGTTGATCTCAGCGTATTTGAGCCTTTTACTGCTTTTACGGCTGAAATGCTGGAATCGATCGCGAATGAAGCCACGGTTGAGCGCTTGCCACCGGGGCGACGTATTTTCAATCAAGGGGATATGGATGGTAAGAGTGTCTTTTTACTCTCCGGTCAAATTGCATTGATTGCGGAAGGGCATCCCGCGATTACTATCAAGGCGGGCAGTAATGAGGCGTTGGAGGCAGTCGCAGATAGCAAGCCCCGAGAGGTGACGGCATTGGCCAGGAGTAGTGTGACACTGCTTTCCGTGGCGACTGAGCTGCTCTATAAGCTGAATAAAACGACACCGATGGTCGCTGTTAATAAAACAGATCGGATGGAGAGCAGTAAAGATAATCGTTCAAGATCGGCACGCATTGAGTGGGTGTTAAATTCCCCACTTTTTTTCCGCCTGCCAAGTCCGCATGTGCAGGTGTTGACCCGTCGTTTAGAAGAGATCTGCGTAAAAGCGGGTGAAGCCGTGGTGAAAGAAGGCGATGAGGGTGATTTTTATTATGTGATTACAAAGGGTAGCTGCGTGGTGACCCGCTCTATTAAGGGAACCGATAAAAAGAGCCGCCTGGCGGAACTGGGTATTGGGCGCGGATTTGGCGAGAGTGCGTTGATTGGCGATACCCCGCACAGTAGCACCGTGACAATGCTGGAAGATGGCGCACTGGTGCGTATTCCCAAGAGTGAGTTTATGACACTGCTGGTAACCCCTTACATCAAACGGGTGTCATATGAGCAGATGTTGATGATGCAGGATGAGGGCGCGGTGTTACTGGATGTTCGAATCCATTCGGCATTTGAAAAAATGAGCCTGCGAGGCAGTATCAACTTGCCGCTGGCGACGTTGTGGAAGGCGGCATCCATTCTTGATAAGAGTAAAGAGTATGTAGTCTGTTGTGATATTGGCAAGCGCAGCACGATAGCGGCGTTTTTAATGGCACAGCAAGGGCTCAATGCCCGCATTCTTGAGGGAGGATTGCAAAATCTGCAAGAGCAGGATGATGGCTTGAGTGTTATCTCAAAATGTCTGGATGATGCAGATGCTGAAAACGAATTGCAACGTGAGCTGGTGAAAGAAAACGAACCCGATTTTTAATTACGAGTGGCAGGGATATACGCAAGACTCTAGTGCTTAATTAGCAGTATATTGATGGTCTGAACGCTATATTTTAAGGGTAATCGTCTTTAAAATCATCCGTTGAATGGATGCGTCACTATTGATTTTTGAGATCTCATCAAGGGTAAACCACCTGACGTCGTTTGATTCATCGGATACCGCAGGTGTTGCATCGAGTTCCGCTTCAAACAGATAACGAATGTCATAATGTTGATGTTCTGCTTCTTTCTTATTGGCTGGAATGACGTGAATATCAAGATCAAAAATGGCATCACTGACGATCTTAAGATCTGAGATGCCAGTCTCTTCCTGCGCCTCACGCAGGGCGCTATTGAGTATATCAAGCTCCTCTTCAATATGGCCGCCGGGCTGTAACCATCGATCAAGTTTCTTGTGGTGAAGCATCAGCGCATGGCTACATGCTGGATTGATGATCCATGCAGAGCCAGTAACATGGCCTGTCGTCAGCGTTCTTTTGTAGAAATCATGATGACGCTCCACAAACGAAAGCATGGCCTGTTGGTGGGATGCCTCGGTGTCATCAAGTGGCGTGACTGCTGCGATTTGTCTGAGGTGTAGGGCTTGATTCATAACGATGTAAACGAATGAGCATTGAGGACAGGGAAGGCGTACTGCCTCCCCTGTTTTTTAGTGTTGCTTATGCCGCGAAATTCTTCGCTACAAATTCCCAGTTAACCAGGTTCCAGAACGCCTCGACATACTTGGGGCGTGCATTGCGGTAATCAACATAGTAGGCGTGTTCCCACACATCGCAGGTGAGCAGTGCAGTTTGATCTGAGGTCATTGGGGTGCCAGCATTGCTGGTACTCGCCAGTGCCAGTGAGCCATCACTATTTTTGACCAGCCAACCCCAACCAGAACCGAAGGTGGTGATGGAGGTCTGGCTGAACTTGGTTTTGAATTCGTCGAATGAACCGAAGCTGCTGTTGATCGCATCCAGCAGTGCGCCGGTAGGTTCGCCGCCGCCGTTAGGGCTCAGGCAGTTCCAGTAGAATGAATGATTCCAGATCTGTGCCGCATTGTTAAACATGCCGCCACTTGATTTTTGAATGATCTCTTCCAGTGTCATCGATTCAAATTCAGTACCTTTAATCAGGTTATTCAAATTGGTGACGTAAGTCTGATGATGTTTGCCGTAGTGAAACTCAAGTGTCTCCGCAGAGATGTGAGGTTCTAGGGCATTCATTGCATAAGGTAGCTCGGGGAGTTTATGTTCCATGTCAGTTTCCTTTATTGTAATCACTGGATGGCGCATAAACTAACGCTAAATCGTGCATAAATCAATGTGATTCGCAGTGCCTGTCTGCTCTGTTAAGATAAGCGGCATGATGGATTCTATCTCACTGAGTATCTTTGCCAGCCGTATTAATGCCATTTGTGAGGAAATGGGGGCGGTGCTGCAATCTACGGCGCTCTCGCCCAACATCAAAGATCGGCTCGATTTCTCCTGTGCAGTGTTTGGTCCTGCGGGCGAACTGTGCGCGCAGGCGGCGCATATTCCGGTGCACCTTGGCAGTATGGCCTTTGCCATGTCCGGGATTGTCACGGCGCTTGAATGGCAGGCGGGTGATATGGTGGTGGTGAACGATCCCTACC
>CALZIG010000103.1 GCA_945787585.1 uncultured Gammaproteobacteria bacterium
CAGCAGCTTAAGGACGATTCCTGAATAAAGGCTTTGATGGTGCTGACATTGTTATTCCTCGGCGTAGTAATGTTGGTGAAAAAAAGGGTTTCAGGTTTCTTTCAAGAGTAATACATATATCCTTGAATTAAGTGTCCTGTCCCAGAGTATTGTCAGAATATTATATTAACAGCATAGGAGAAAGGACGTGGCATACATCGACGGATTTGTGGTGGCTGTTCCAGGTGAAAATAAGGAGGTTTATAAAAAGCATGCATGTGATGCTGCTGTAGTATTTAAAGAACACGGCGCGTTAAAAT
This sequence comes from uncultured Gammaproteobacteria bacterium, assembly GCA_945787585.1. GTDB lineage: Bacteria > Pseudomonadota > Gammaproteobacteria > SZUA-140 > SZUA-140 > SZUA-76. The sequence goes on from CALZIG010000103.1 coordinate 300, forward strand.
TAGTTGAATGCTGGGGTGATGATATTCCTGATGGTGAAGTTACCTCTTTTCCAATGGCGGTAAAATGCAAGCCTGATGAAACGGTTGTCTTCTCCTGGGTCTTGTGGCCATCGAAAGAGGTGAGAGATACAGGAATGAAAAAAGTGATGGAAGACCCGAGATTGCACCCCGATAATAATCCTATGCCATTTGATGGACAGCGAATGATCTACGGTGGATTTGAGATGATCGTTGATGAATAGTTTTATTCGATCTGATTTTCCACATAATAGGGATTGATTATGGTAATTAAATATAGTCAATTGGACTTGGCTGGTAATTTATACTATCCAGTCGCAATCATACTAGTACAGCATTGCTTTTATCGGCATTAGGGCTTTTCGTATACTTAACAGATAAACGAAGTTAATCGATCGGCGGTAATGTTGTCAATCTTTATGATGGGTGTCATGATTAGATGTTCGATGCCAGATAGATTCTGATTATTTGAAAAAATCTTAAAGGTCAAATTATGCAAAAAGTGTGTAATATTATTTTCACTGGCGTTCATCTGTTCGCGGCTTTAATTCTTATAAGCCTATCACTGATCATCATGGTGTGGTCTGTTTACGAGGTCGTTTCCAGTATTAAGGCAGAAGCGGGATTTATACCATTAATGCTTGAGTCGGTAGGCGCAATAATTATATCTGCCGCCATTATCGATGTTGCACAGTATATGATGGAGGAGGAAGTATTTAAGGACAAAGAGCTGCGTGACCCTGTAGAAGCAAGAAGAACAATTACAAAAATAATTGTCATTATTACTATTGCAGTCAGCATTGAAGGATTGGTTTATATATTTAAAGCAGGTACTGAAGATCTTACCCTTCTGCTGTATCCGGCTTTACTGATTCTGGTATCAGCTATTTTAATTGTGGCACTCGGTCTATATCAGAAATTAAGTGCGACAATAGAAATAAAAGCAGAGTCTGAAGAGCACATAACAACTCGTTGAACTACTCAGCGAAGATCAATCCTGCTCGAATACCGTAAAAGGTACGGTAATATTTAGCGAGCTATCCATGGGAACTAGAGACCGCCCATTAAGTGGCTAGCATTTAATGAGCGGTACTGGTGCGGCATGTGAAAGTAAAAATGGGCGCTACGCTTGTTTGGCTGACTGATTGATGAGTCTGAACGCAATTGAATAGCACGATTACCAGTGGTAGCTGTACTGCATACCCAGTGCAGGTACCTGGGTGAGGCGGTAGCGATTATCCAGTGAGAGATCAAATTCGCTGCTGCGGTAAACAGGCATCGCGATCACGGGTGACAGCTGTGCGCTGCTCTTGTCATCGTCAAACCATTTGCTGGTCTTGGCATTGACGGTGCCGAGGGGATCAGTCAGCCCCATAATCCAGCTATCGGACCAGTGTTTATCACCGCCGCTGGCGTGACGAGCGCGGATTTCGTTACGCAGTTTCATGAAATACATGCCGAGGAAGGAGCCTGCTACGGGTGTCACGATGATGTCCTGAAGCGACGGTTCTTCAAAGAAGGCTTCGAAGCCGAACTCAAATGAGGCGGAGAGGGCGGCCGAATACCAGAAGGCGGTATTTTCATTGTAGCCACGTTCGCGTGCACGTACGTAGTAGGCGCTGCCCCAGTAGGGATGCAGGATGTAGTTGATGTCCCACTGATCACTGTCCCATACCGCATGGCGGACATTGTTTTTGTATTTGTCGAAACTGAATTCATCTTTCTGCTCGTCAGACCAGCCGGAAAAACTCTGTGGTGAGATATAGAGGAGTCCGACGATGGTGACCTGATAGACGAAGAAATATTTTGTGTCTTTAATGAGCCCTGCTCTATCCGGCGCGTATGCGGCGAGAGGCTTGTTATCGCCACTCAAGGCGTAGATATTACTGTTATGGCGGTCGAACTGGAGGGCTTGTGCAGGGGGCGACAGATTCAGCGCTGAGGACTGGGTAACGCTGTGCAGCGGGCCACTGAGCGAGACATCCCCATTGGCTAGCGAGAACGGCCCTGATGCGGCCTGACAGGCGGCGGAGAGCGCGATTAATCCAGTGAGTGAACTGATCAGGCTTAAACGTTTGAGCATCTTGAAATACAAAGGATTATCGGGTCTCACACTGTATCCGACCCGCAGGCAGTAATACAGGCACTCCAGTTAAATAATTGATGCTGAATGCTACAGCATCGGGTGTGTCGGCTGCAAGGGATAGGGCGTGGTATTGGGTGGCTGTTGCGTGGCGCGATTAGCTTCTGGGGGGGAGTTGGAGCAGCTTTGCCTTGATTTCGATCAGGTCGATCGGCTCGAGTGGTTTGAATGTCTCACCGATTAAAATGTCTTTTAGTTCGACGATCATCGATGTCTCTTCGGTTCTGAGTACTTTACCCTGCATCACATTGGACTCATCGCTATTCGGGAGGTCGAAGGTTAACGTCACAGTTTCACCTTTACGGCAACTCATAATGACGATGTCATTATCATCACAGGTAATTTTAATCGTGAACTCAGAAAAATCGATAATGGTACATTGATTAAACTCGGTGTAATCCTTTGTCTGTATCAGGCCGGGTATCTGTGCCTCAAGCCGTTTTTTGATGCGTTGATCTTTCAATGATAACAGCGCTGGGTCTACATTGAGAACGACAACCTTGGCGCCACTATAATAGCCTTCTTTGAGTAGTGCATAGGTTTTTACGACGGTATCGATAGTGGACGTTTTGCCATTTTTTTCTTTGCCGATTAACGTGATGCTGTTACCTTTGGCGAATCCCCCACTCTGCCCCAGGCTCTCTTTGCGTTCATAGTCGAGCTCGGTTTCCCCACGTGTTTCGGAAGGCACCATAATGGCAAAACTGTTGACCTCTTCAATCGGTGCATTGTTGATGAAGAGCTGTTTTTCATTGTCTGAGAAAGTGATCTCTGCGTTTGAGTAGACAATTTCACCATTGATCAGGTATGCGATGATGATGCTACTGAGGACCACTTCAGAGCGATACTCTGGATAAAATTTCACGCCACTGCCGATGGGGAAATAGGGTATCATTTTGCATAGCTTTGGGGTGTTCAGTACGACGTGCAGCGCCGTGGTAGGCGCGGTCTCAGTGCGTTTATTAGAAAATATTTTAAATATATTCATAAGGTTGTAGTCGAACTGCTGGAAGTACCTGTTACTGCTATTAAGATCGGCAATTCCACTCAAAACTATAACCAGGGCGATGTTATCGGCTTTTTAAGGCGGCGACTGTTTTAGTGCTTAGCGGGGCTTGCCTAGAAAGATGACCCCGGCTGTTTCATAAACTCAATTTCTTCTTCGGTGCTCTGTCGATTAAGGATGGCATTGCGATGCGGATAACGGCCAAAGCGGTCGATGATCGCCTTGTGTTTGAGTTCGAATGCCAGATTAGATTCCATCCCCGCCTGTGAAAACAGTGTGACGGCGATTTCATGGATCGCGGCTGATTCGCTGTGCATATACGGGAGATAGAGAAAGGCCTTTTGCGAGGGGGGAAGTGATTGGTCGGCTTGCAACGCAATCGCTTCCTGAGCAAGTATCAGTGCGACTGAATCACAGGCAAATGCGAGTGGTTGATCGCGATAGATGTTGCGGGAAAACTGATCGAGCACGATGATCTCGGCCAGCCTGCCGCGCGGTGCTTCACGCCACCCGTGGCACTCACCCTGACTGGCCGCAGCATGGTGCTCACCAAAGCGTTGCCGGATCTCGGCATCAAACGCTGCATCTTTGATCCACCACGATTTTGGTTCGATTTCATTAAACCAGAAGTCGATGACGGCCTGATATTGCGACATCATTAATCCAGTTTACCGTGGATGGCGTCATGCAGCAGTGCCGCGTATTGCGGTTGTGTCAACGGGATTGGATTGCCTGCGGCAGAGGGATCTTGTACTGCCTGGGTAGCGATTTCCTCGATACGGCTGTCATCAATGCCGATGCTGTGAAGATCATTTGGGATGCCGATATGGTTTCGCAGCGTGATGACATATGACAGCACCGCATCGAAATCGCCGCCATCCAGCTCAAGATAACGGGCAAGGTGTGCCATTTTACGACTGATCGCCGCGCGATTTTTAAGCAAAACATAGGGCATCAAAATCGCGTTGAGCAGGCCGTGGTGGGCGTCGTAGATTGCGCCGAGCGGATGGGCGAGGGCGTGCATCGCACCGAGTCCTTTCTGAAAGGCGGTCGCTCCCATAGTGGAGGCAATCATCATCTGGCTACGTGCTTCAAGGTTACCGGGCTGCTCGCAGGCGATGATCAGCCACTCTTTGACGAGGCGCATCCCCTCCAGCGCAATCCCGTCGGCCATTGGGTGAAAACCGGGTGAGCAGTAGGCCTCAAGGTTATGTGAGAGTGCATCCATACCGGTGGCGGCGGTAATGTGGGTGGGCAGGCCGACGGTGAGTTGCGGGTCCGCGATGACGATGCCGGGCAACATCCTGGGATGAAAGATGATTTTTTTGCTATGTGTCGCTTCGTCGACAATCAGTGAGGCCCGTCCAACTTCAGAGCCGGTGCCGGAGGTGGTGGGTATCGCGATGATCGGCGCAACGCCAGTACTATCGACCCGCAGCCAGTTATCGCCGACATCCTCGAAATCCCACATCGGGCGCTGCTGTCCTGCCATCAATGCAATCGCTTTGCCGGCGTCCAGCGCACTGCCACCGCCCAGTGCGATCACCCCGTCGTGGCCGTCGTCGCGATAGCGTTTTACCCCTTGATCGATGTTGCTGCCATTTGGATTGGGTTTGATATCAAAAAAGATACCGGTGGCAATACCACTGTTTTGATTGTGTGTGATCGCCTCGTTGACCATCGGTAACTGACTCAGTCCTTTATCCGTGACTAGTAGCGGGCGTTGCATGCCGAGTGCTTTACATGCGCTAGGGAGTTCCTCAATGCGGCCGCAACCGAACCAGATAGTGGTGGGGTAATTCCAGTTGCCGCGGAGTGTATTGCTGATGTCGGTCATGATTTTGTTCTATTTTTGCAGGTGAAATGACTTTGGATGGGTGAGCCGCTCATAGGCGAGTTCGGAAAGGGAGCATCCTTTACCGGAGTGCTTAACGCCATTCCACGGTAGCGCAGGATCGAGATAGTCGCAGCGGTTCATGAAACAGGTGCCTGTCTGTAATTGTGTGCCGAGCATCAGTGCGGCATCACTGTCTGCGGTCCAGATCGAGGCGCTTAAGCCGTAGGGTGAGTCGTTCATTAACTCAATGGCTTGTTCATCGGAATCTACCTGCATGATGCCGACCACTGGCCCAAAACTTTCATCGCGCATCACGGCCATTGAATGATCGACATTCAGCAGTACCTGCGGCGCGAGATAGGGGGTGTCGATAGCACTCGCCTCGAACGCCTCTTCATCAATCGCGGCAGTGGCCCCCTGTTTAATGGCAGCGTTAATCTGGCCACGCACACGCGTGGCCGCCACAGCATTGACCATCGGGCCGAGGGTGGTCTCCGGTTGGAGTGGGTCACCGAGGCGGAACTCTTTAGTCAGGGCGATAAAGCCATCACAAAATGAGCGGTACTGATCTTTATGCACATAGATCCGCTCGATGCCGCAGCAGGACTGGCCTGAATTGAAGAAGGCACCATCTACCAGCCCTTCGATGGCGCGCCCAATGTCGGCATCGCTGCGCACGTAAGCAGGGTCTTTGCCGCCGAGTTCAAGGCCCACGTCGATGAAGCGACCAACTGCGGCCGCTTCGATCTCATGCCCGCCTTTGGTAGAACCGGTAAAGGCGACGTAGTTGATCGCATCATGTTGAATCAGTTTTGCGGTGGTCGCATGGTCGATAAATAGATGCTGGAACAGGCCGGAGGGTAGTCCCGCTGTGCTAAAGGCATCGAAGAGACGCTCGGCGGTGAGCGGTGTTTGCGAAGCGGGTTTCATGATGACACTATTACCCGCCATCAATGCCGGGATGATGGTGTTGACGGCGGTTAGATAGGGATAGTTCCACGGCACGATTGATAGGACGATGCCGAGTGGATTACGGCGGATGAGACGGGTGTGCTGATCCGATCGCTCGATTTCGATGTCGACCAGTTTGGCTGCGGCAATGTTGATCATATGACGCGCGCGTTCGACAAAGCCTTTGATTTCGCCGGGGGTGTAGCGCAGTGGTCGTCCCATCTGCCAGCTCAGTTCCTCGGCGCTGCGATCTGCTCTTGCGAGAAGTGCATCGACGGCCTTTAGGCAGATCGCCCCACGCATTTCGATGGAGGCGTTTTGCCACGCCTTCTGCGCAGTGGTTGCGGCGATGAGGGTGCGTGTAATTTCATCGTCGGTGGCGTAAGGGCGCTCTGCATAGCTGCGGTTGTCGATGGGTGAAATAACTTTAAACGTCTTCATTAGATGATCTCGAAGTAGCGGTCCATTTCCCAGTCGGTGATGTGTTTGCGGAACTCCCGTTCCTCCCACTCGCGGCTGGCGGCGTAGTGCTCAACAAATTCATCGCCAAAGTACTGTCGTGCCATGGTTGAACCTTTGAGTCGTTGTGCCGCCTCCCATAGCGTGGTGGGCAGCTGGCGTTCGGCAGCGAAGCTTTGTTCGTAGGCATTACCGCTGACCTTTTCATCGGGCTCAAGCTTTTGTTCAATCCCCGCAAGCCCCGAGGCGAGTGCGGCGGCGAGGATAATGTAGGGGTTTGCATCGGCGGCGGCGACCCGGTATTCAACGCGTTGCGCGCTGGCACTACCGGAAATTACACGCAGCGCGCAGGTGCGGTTTTCAACCCCCCAGGTGGCGATAGTCGGCGCCCAGAAACCGGGGATTAAACGTGTATACGAATTGATCGTCGGTGCGATCATCGCCAGTAGTTCGGGCATAAACTGCTGCTGCCCCGCGACGAAGTGACGCATGATATCGCTCATCTGATCCGCTTTGTTGGCGTCATAAAAGAGGGACGCGCCATTTTTATCGTTGAGTGAAATATGAATGTGGCCGCTTTGCCCCGGCCATTCCAGTGACCACTTGGCCATGAAGGTCGCCATCAGTCCCGCGCGTTGCGCGGCAATCTTGGTGAAGGTCTTGAAAAGCGCCGCCTTGTCGGCCGACTCAAGCGCTTTGTCGTAGGTGATCGCCGCCTCCATGACGCCGGGGCCGGTCTCTTCATGCAGGCCTTCAATAGGAAAGTCCATCGCCTCGCCAAGGTCGAGGATCTGTTGATAGATCTCGGCGTCGACGCTATTGCGTAGCACCGAATAGCCAAAGTAGTCTGGCGCCAGAGGAGTGAGATCGCGATACTGTTTTTTGCGCACCGACTCACGGGTTTCATCAAAGATGAAGAACTCGTACTCAAAACCAGCATTGGGGAAAAGCCCCATTTTGTTGGCCTTTTCGAGGGTGCGTTGTAATAGCCCGCGTGGGCAGAGTGTGGCGGCACTGTCGGTGAATTCGCAGAGGAAGAAAAGGGTATCTTCTTCAAACGGGATGTCACGGCACGACTCAGGAATAATGCGCACCGGGGCGTCGGGGTAGCCGGTGTGCCAGCCGGTGTATTTGACGTTATCGTAGAGCTGGTCTTTACTATCCCAGCCGAGCACTACATCGCAGAATCCGAAACCTTTATCGAGCGCTGAAAGGAACTTGTCACGCGAAATGTACTTACCACGCAGTACCCCATCGACATCGAACACACCAACTTTTACGTGACGAAGCTGGCGTTCGTCAACGATGTTTTTTGCATCGGCAACACTCTTAACCTCTCTCGCATGCATGAGGGCACCTTTCGCTGTTGTGGTGTATGCTTGCCTGACGCAAGTTAACTGTTCATTATAGGTATGAGATCGTTATAAAGTATCGAATAAATGCGTGGAACACAAATACTCTATGATATGTACGCAGTGACAGGTGGGATGATGAGGTTGAAGGGTGTGAATGGATGAAGATCGGAATTCTGCAGTGTGATTCAGTGAGGGCGCAGTTTCAGCGCCAGCATGGCGATTACCCTGCGATGATCAAAGCGCTGTTCAGTCAGGTATCGCCAACGGTCACGTTTAAAACCTATGACGTTACCGATGGGTGCTATCCCAGTGACATTGATGAGTGCGATGCATATATCACAACTGGGAGTAAGGCGAGCGTCTATGATGCTGCGGCGTGGATTGCACCGTTGCAGGCGTTCATTATTCGCTTACGGAGCGAAGAAAAAAAGTTGCTTGCGATCTGTTTTGGCCACCAGCTGGTGGCGCAGGCCTTTGGTGGCAAAGTAAAGAAGTCGAACAAGGGCTGGGGTGTGGGTGTCCATCCGATGCAGGTAACGCTAATGAAACCGTGGATGGAGCCACCGCTGGCGACATGCAACGTACTGGTGAGTCATCAGGACCAGGTCGAAAAATTACCCGTGGGCGCAACGTTAATCGCCGCGAGCGATTTTTGTCCTTATGCGATGTTTCAGTTGGATGACACCATTCTTGCAATCCAGGGACACCCAGAGTTTACCAGACCTTATGCTCTCGATTTGATGGGCTTCCGTCGTGAGTTATTGGGTGAGCCGCTTTATCAAACCGGCATCGAGTCTTTACAGAATATCACCGATGAGCAGACGATCGCGCGCTGGATGCTCGCGTTTATTGACCCGGCTCAGTCAGCTATTGTGGCAAGTTGAATGGCACTCGTTAAAAAGCGTTATTCGATCCTGCTAGTCCTGGCATTGAGCCTTTTTTCACTGCTGGCCTTTGTGCCTTTTGGCAGCAGTGCCAATCCTGTCGCAATTAGAATGACGATGGATGCCGGACACGCCTTTGCATTTATTCTGTTGAGTGGTCTGCTCTATCTTGCGGTTGAGCCTCGCGGCAGGTGGAAGGCGGTGATGATTACCACCATCATATCGATGCTGTTAATTGCCGTGGTGGAGTGGGTGCAGCCTTATGTCGGCAGAACGGCATCACTCGCGGATATGCAAATTGGGCTGTTAGGGGCCCTGATCGCTATTAGCGGCATGATTGTGTGGCGTAACCTGCGCCATTGGCAGCTGAGGGTGGCGCATGGCGTACTGACTGTGATGGTCTTAAGTTGGGTGGTGCTCCCCGTATGGAATGAATGGCGCGCGTTGTGGTTGCGTGAACAGCAGTTTCCAGTATTGGGCGATTTTGAACATACACTTGAGCAACAGCTGTGGAAGGCGACAGGTGTTGCGCTAGGGCAGCGTACCCAGATCACGTTTTCAGATCAACATGTGGTGTCTGGTGCTCATTCGCTTAAGGTTGAAACAGTTAATGGTAGTTGGAGCGGGGTGCGCTACGCTGCGGGTGATCAGAACTGGCAAGGTTATCGAGCCTTATCAATCTCGCTTTATAACCCGGGTGAAGAATTCAATATGAATATTCGTATTGATGACGGCGTTATTCATGCCGCTCAATATAGTGAGCGATACAACGGCAGATTTCAGATTCGAAGCGGTCAGAACACGCTGTTGATCCCGCTAGAAAAAATTGCAGAAGGCCCACGGAATCGCTCGCTGGAGCTTGGCCGGATCAGGAAGATGACACTATTTCTCAATAAGAATGAACAGCCCCAGTTATTTTATCTGGATAACATTCATCTTGTGCCGTAAGTCGGATTTATAATAATCCAAAGTGGCCGCCGATCAATAGTACAGTGACGACTGTTGCAGCAGCGAAGAGTGCTGTGGAGAGCAGGCTGTTCTCCTTGCGCATCTTCCATCCAAAATAAAAGAGTGCGGCAGCAATCAGGTATAAAATAGCGTAACCACGGTTCATGATGGTATCCGATTGTTGTTTGGCTGTAATTATAGCGCGACTTGGCGTTCAGTGGTGAAACTAATGTTGGCCACTCAATGCGTGCGCGTGGTGATTTCCTGTCAGGAACGGGATACCATGTGATAACGCTTGTTCTATTGTATGGGTTGTTCTGGGGGATTGTGCGGTAACCAGACTTGAAACTTTGTGCCTTTGCCTGGCTCGCTTTTTACAGTGATCTTTCCATCGTGTTTGTGAATAATATTGTATGAGAGTGATAGACCCAGACCGGTGCCTGAGCCGACGGGTTTGGTGGTAAAGAAAGGCTCGAAGATGCGCGGGAGCTTATCCTCTGGGATGCCACTGCCAGTGTCTTCAATCGCGATGGATATGCCCTCACCTTCAATGTTGGTGGTAATGGTGATGGTGCCATGGGATTCAATGGCATGCGCCGCATTTACAAGAAGATTCATGAAGACTTGATTGATTTGTGACGAAAGACATTTAATTTCAGGGATGTCGCCGTAATGTTTGACAACTTCGGCTTTGTATTTAATTTCGTTGCTTACCACATTTAGCGTGCTGTCGAGTCCTTTATGTAAATCAGAAAACTGCCAATCACTTTCATCCACATGTGAAAAATCTTTGAGATCCTGTAAGATTTTTTTGACTCGATCCAGCCCTTCTTTGGACTCTTTGATAAGATTTACGAGGTCTTCTTTAAGATAATCAAGATCAATGGTCTCTTTAGTCAGCATCATGGCTTTGGTGAGTTCACTTGATTCGTCCAGTGCAGGTTCGCACGCTTCATAGGCGGCTAACATCTGCATCAGTTCATCTAAGTACGATTCAAGGGTCGAGATGTTTGAATTCACATAGCCGACTGGGTTGTTAATTTCATGGGCGACACCCGCAGCCAACTGTCCAACCGCTGCCATTTTTTCAGATTGCAATAATTGATTTTGTGCCTCTTCAAGTTTTTGATTTATTGTCGCAAGTTTATTGCGTTGTTTAATCAATGAACTTGAGGCGCGTAACAGTTTATTCTGATAAGTCGCTGTATTGGTAGAGTCGAACACGGAAAGGCAGATGTGTGTGACGGTGCCTGCTTCATCGATCAACGGCGAAAAGGTACAGTCCTGTTGCATCCATTCTTCAGCGCCAATCACGGAATGAGTATTGGCGAACTTGAAAAGATAGGGACGGTATTCCCATGATGTAAAGGCGAGGTTTTTTAATAGAAAGACACTATCAATCTTTTTTTCGATACCGCTACCTTTTAAATCAGGAAATAGCTCAAACAGATTTTTCCCTTCGATATCACCCTCAGCAATCCCGCTATGAATCTGCATGAAGCGATTCCAGAAGATAATATTACGATCGCTGTCGATGATTACCATGCCAGCGTTTATCTGACTGACCGCCATATTGATCAGGCGTGAGATTTTTTCGTCCATGATGTTTTATATCTCTTCGAGCATTTGATCCAGTTTATCTATTAAAGGCGGAAAGCTATCTTCAGACAGAAAGAGCAATACGTTACTTTTGAAATCATATTGTTCCAGGGTCAGACGGATTTCCATGATCATGGCATAGCGCCACTGAATGGATTCTGGATTGAAAAACTCATTCACAGTGGTGTTTTGTGAAATAATCGTAGGCGCGGTGTAACTGAGTGCGATTTCCAGTTGCGAAGTGACACCATTCAGGCAGGCACCTATGAGGATGCTACATACATCCAGTAACATTTCGCGCTCGTTGTTAGACGTGACTTCACCTTCGTATCCCATTAAATTCGCAAGCTCGCTAACACCGTTATTGTTAAATATAGCAATGCCTTCGCCGCGCAGTTGGCCAGAGAAGGGTTGGCGCAGGATGGTTATTTTTTCCGCGTAGGCTGCGTTTTTAGAAAGCTCCTGATTGAGTTCTGTTACATCACACAGATGGAATTTGGGGATTGAAAGTTCGACAAATGTACTGAATAGCTTCGCAAGGGAATCGCCCGCCTGGCCCATCGCGATATTGACGACCTCCTGCAAGGCATCACGTCGATCCTCATTAAATTGCTCTTTGATCTGCATCATAATAGATGCAACTCCTGGACGACTTTTCTTACATCTTCAGGACTCATCGGCTTCTGAATAAAGGCACGCGCACCGAGGCTAATGGCGCGTTCATAGGCCTGTGTCTGAATATCGGCGCTGATCACAATGACCGGGACTTGACTACCCTGTTCTTGCAGGGCCGCCAGCACCCCGAAGCCGTCGAGTTCAGGCATCGTTAAATCCAGAAAAACGATATCCGGTGATTTTTCCTTGAAAAGTTCGAGCGCCTCCAGGCCATTGGTGGCCTGGTGGATGGGGGCATCCCATTCGGTTGGTAAGGCCCTGATGACAAGTTTCCGTGACATCTTTGAGTCATCAACAACAAGTATAGAATTGATCATTTTTTACCGCTCTTACGCTGTTAATTTAACTGTAAAATTCTTTAGTTAGACAGGAATTAATCATGTACGAGCATAATATTGCGATTAGCAAACGCTTCCCTGGCTAGCTTTTTAAGGCAGTGAACCACACATTTATATCTGTGAGGCGTGCATAAATCTATCGGCAGCTGTTACTACAACTTCAATAGATGTGTGAAAGCTGCTGAACAGAGGTCGGCAAGGGAGTAAAGGAGCATCCTGATTAGGAGCGGGGCGCCTTTATGACGCTATTTTGCCAGTGAGGGCGCCGAGAGGGTGTCTTCGCTGGGCTGGGCACTTGCCTGAGCCGCCTTTTTCTTGGCGCGTTGATCGATCACATTTTTCAGTGCGATTAATAGCCCCAGCCCGATAAAGGCGCCGGGGGGCAGGATGGCGAGCAGAAAGCCATTATAGTCATCGATCAGGGTGATCGTCATCCACTCGGCCGACTCGCCAAACATGAGGTGGGCTTGCGCAAACAACGTGCCCATCCCGAGTGCTTCACGTATGGCACCCAGCAAGACCAGGATGGCGGTAAAACCAACCCCCATCATCAGGCCGTCGATAAAAGAGGGGATGACGGCATTTTTTGAGGCAAATGCCTCCGCCCGACCGAGGATGGCACAGTTGGTGACGATCAACGGAATAAAGATGCCGAGGATCTTATACAGATCATAAAAGTAGGCATTCATCGCCAGTTCAATGGCCGTCACAATGGAGGCGATGATCAGCACGAAGACGGGAATGCG
>CALZIG010000104.1 GCA_945787585.1 uncultured Gammaproteobacteria bacterium
CGGCACATCGTGCGGCGAGTCTGCCCAATATTTATGCCGGGATCGCAGGCGCCGCATCCTATGCGCCAAGGCGAGATAAGCTGGAAAATCCGCATGTTTACGATCCATTCAATGAGTACGGTGCAACCCCTTTGATAGGCGTTAAATGGGATTGGGCAAAGGGGGTGCAGTCGGCTGAAGTGGCCGGCGCGAATGCGGAGCTGGCCGCGCTGATTGAAAAATCTTCGTTTGCACAGCAGGGCATTCCATTTCAGGTCGCGGAACAGTATCACAATGTGCAGGGGTACTATAAAGCGGTCACTGAGTTAAAGCAGGGCAGTCTCAGCGGACGTCGCTGGATGGTGAGTCGTTACGTCGATTTTGAGGCGGGGCTGGAAGATGCTGAGGCCGTAATGGCGGCATTTCAGGGGTACGTGCTGGTCTATAGCGATTACCTGATGACAGTGAATGACTATAATATGCATGTGGCACGTCTACATTATGTGACGGGAGATTATTAATGAAACGCTTATCCCTTATTATTTCGCTATGGTGTTTTTTCCTGTTACCGGTGGGTGTCGTGAGTGCCAACGCGCCGGCTCAGCAAATGGTGATGGACACCACTAGCAAGATGCTTTCATTGATTGAATCTGAGCGAGAGAAGATCAAGGCGAGCCCCGTTTATATCTATGAACTGGTCGAGGGCGTGGTGTTGCCGCACTTCGATTTTGATCGCATGGGGCGGCTCGTGCTGGGTAAACACTGGCGCAGTACGAACGAGGCGCAACGCGCACAGTTCACTAAAGAATTTAGTTTTCTACTGGTGCGTACCTATGCGACGGCGATGATGGACTACTCCGGGCAGGAGGTGATCTACCTGCCGTTTCGTGAAGGGCAGGATAACGGGGATGTCGTGGTGCGCACCGAGATTGATCAGAAGGGCGGCTTCCCGATCCCGATCGATTACAGCCTGCATTTTAAGGACGGTGAATGGAAGGTCTTCAACGTCAAGATTGATGCAGTGAGTCTGGTGCTCAACTATCGGACCACGTTTTCTAGCGAGATTCGTAATCTGGGCGGAATTGACGGCTTGATTGCCCAGTTGAAAAAGCGCAACGAGGAAGCGCGCAATGGTCAGTAGTGTCAGCCATCCTCGGATTGAGCGACGCGACGAAGGGACGTTTTTGCTCAGTGGTGATCTGAGTTTTGCCAGTGTGCCCGCTTTATTACGCGATAGTCAACGTCTGTTGCCGCAGCAGATTGATGCTGCCGACGCGAACGCCGTGACGATTGATCTGCAGGGAGTCAGCCGGACCGACAGTGCAGGGCTTGCCCTGCTGGTCGAGTGGACGCGAAATTTTCGTGCGCAGGGGAATACCCTTCATTTTCTGAATATCCCGGCACAGATGTTGGCGCTGGCCCATTTGAGCGGTCTTGAAGGGGTGTTATCACTGCCGAGTACGGCTTAGCTGTCGGAATCGTTGCTGTTGACGATGCGCCAAATCGTGTGAATCGTCTCGTTTCTTAGTAAATTCTGGTACCATGGCGCCATATTTTTACCCTGAACCAGATCAGCCTGTGACTGAAGTGACGGCGATCAATAGAGATTAATGATGCAAATTGATGAAATTCAAAAGATGATTGAGGCGGGAATGCCGGATAGTCAGGTCAGCGTGACAGGCGATGGCTCTCATTTTGAGGCGGTGGTTATTAGTGACGCCTTTGAAGGTAAGGGGATGTTGCAGCAGCACCGCATGGTCTACGCCACGCTGGGCGACAATATCGAAAATGCGGCGATCCATGCCCTCTCTATGCGTACTTTTACCCCGGCACAGTGGGATGAGGCACAGAAGCGCAAGGTGCTTTGATCAAAGCCTGAGCATTACTGAATAGGCACTTAACAGCCATTGAGATACGACACATCTCATCTCTACAATGATTTATTAAAGATTAAGCATGGATAAACTAATAATTACCGGTGGGCCGCAGCTTAATGGCGCGATTCGTATGTCTGGCGCAAAAAATGCTGCGCTGCCGATTCTGGTGTCGACACTGCTTGCCGATGAGCCTGTCACGGTCTGTAACGTGCCGCATCTGCACGATATCACCACGACGATGGAGCTGCTCGGGCGGATGGGGGTGATCCTCAGTCTGGGCGATAATATGGAAGTCGAAGCGGATGCGTCAGGCGTCACTAATTTCCATGCGCCGTATGAACTGGTGAGGACGATGCGTGCTTCGATTCTGGTGCTGGGCCCATTGCTGGCTCGTTTTGGCGAAGCCGATGTCTCGCTGCCGGGCGGTTGTGCGATCGGTACTCGCCCCGTGGATCTGCATATTCATGCACTTGAAGCGATGGGCGCTGAGATTACCGTGGAAGGCGGCTATATTCGCGCACGGGCCGGACGCCTGCAGGGTACGAAAATCTTTATGGATATTGTTACCGTCACCGGTACCGAGAATATTATGATGGCGGCGACCTTAGCAGAAGGCACAACCGTGATTGAAAATGCGGCACGTGAACCCGAAGTAGTGGATCTCGCCAACTGCCTGAATAGCATGGGCGCGAAGGTCAGTGGCGCGGGCAGTGCCACCATCACGATTGAAGGGGTTGAGCGACTCGGTGGGACACGTTACGCGGTACTGCCTGATCGCATTGAGACAGGTACCTATCTGGTCGGTGCAGCGATTGCCGGGGGTAAGGTACGGGTGCGCGATACTCGCCCCGATACCCTCGACGCGGTGCTGGCGAAGTTACGTGAGGCGGGTGCGAAAATCACCACGGGTGAAGACTGGATTGAACTGGATATGGAAGGGAGGCAGCTGAAGGCGGTGGATATTAGAACCGCGCCATACCCGGCATTCCCAACCGATATGCAGGCGCAGTTCACAGTGTTGAATGCGGTGGCAGAAGGGACGGGTACTATCACCGAAACCGTGTTTGAGAATCGTTTTATGCATGTGCCGGAGTTACAACGCATGGGCGCCAATCTGCGACTGGAAGGGAATACGGTAGTCTGTATCGGCGTCGACAAGCTAGTCGGCGCGCCGGTGATGGCGACCGACCTGCGTGCCTCTGCGAGCCTGGTGCTGGCAGGACTGGTGGCAGAGGGTGATACGGTGGTGGATCGCATCTATCACATTGATCGTGGTTACGATTGTATCGAAGAGAAGCTGGCACTGCTCGGTGCTAAAATACGCCGCGTACCAAATTAGTTGTCGAGCAATAATGAGTTAAGAGTTAATAAGATGAGTGCAACCATTACCATCGCGCTGTCCAAAGGGCGTATTTTCAAAGAGACCCTGCCGCTGCTGGCGCACGCAGGTATTATCCCGCTGGATGATCCAACCACCAGCCGTAAGCTGATCCTCGATACTAATTTAGACGATGTGAAGCTGGTGGTGATTCGTGCCTCTGATGTGCCCACGTTTGTCGAATATGGCGCAGCCGATATGGGCGTGACGGGTAAAGATGTGCTGGTGGAATACGGCGGTGATGGCCTTTATGAGCCGCTGGATCTAAAAATTGCCAGATGTCGCATGATGGTGGCGGGGCCTGAAAATAGCGTGATCGATGAGACCCGCATGCGTATCGCCACCAAATATGTTGAGACGGCCAAACGATACTTTGCCGCACAGGGTCAGCAGGTTGAGATCATCAAACTGTACGGCGCGATGGAGCTGGCGCCGATCGTCGGACTTGCGGATCGCATTGTCGATGTAGTCGACACCGGCAACACACTGAGGGCCAACGGCCTGGTGCCGATGGATCACATCGCGGATGTCAGTTCACGCCTGATTGTTAACAAGGCGTCAATGAAGATGAAGCATGAGCGGGTGAAGCGCTATATTGATCTGATCGCGGAAGCGGTTGCCCAAAATGGCTAATGTCACGCATGGCTAATATTGAACACTCAAGTTGTTTGGTTCGGAATGTAATGGGGGTGACCTGTGACTAAGATTCTACGTCTGGATGCTGCCGCTGCAGATTTCCGCAGCCAGCTGGATGACCGTCTGGCCTGGGATAGCGCGGCCGATGAGGGCGTTCAACAGACGGTGCGCGACATCATTGCTGATGTGCGTAGGCGCGGTGATGCCGCCGTGGTGGAATACACCAACCGTTTTGATCGCCTGAGCGCGGCTGATATGGGGGCGCTGGAGATTCCGTTATCACGTCTCAAAGTGGCACGCGCATCGGTCGATGCGGCACAGTGCGCGGCGCTGGAGCTTGCGGCGGAACGCCTTTACGCCTATCACGAACATCAGAAGATGGCATCGTGGTCTTACACAGAAGCGGATGGCACACTGCTGGGGCAGCAGGTGACGCCGCTCGATCGTGTCGGGCTGTATGTTCCCGGTGGTAAGGCGGTCTACCCCTCATCGGTATTGATGAACGCGATCCCTGCCAAGGTGGCGGGTGTTGCCGAACTGATCATGGTGGTGCCGACCCCCGATAATATAGTGAATGACATGGTGCTGGCAGCGGCGGATATCGCCGGGGTCGATCGTGTGTTTACCATTGGCGGCGCGCAGGCAGTGGCGGCACTCGCCTACGGTACCGAGTCGATACCGCAGGTCGACAAGATTGTCGGCCCCGGTAATATTTATGTCGCGACCGCCAAAGGGATGGTGTTTGGTGCCGTCGGTATCGATATGATTGCCGGCCCTTCTGAAATTCTGGTGATCTGTGACGGCAAGACCGACCCTGACTGGATCGCAATGGATCTCTTTTCGCAGGCCGAACACGACGAAGACGCGCAGTCGATCCTGGTGTCGCCCGATGCCGCTTACCTTGATGCGGTGCAGGCGAGTATCGAACGCCTGTTGCCGACGATGGAGCGTGCCGAGATTATCCGTCATTCACTGACCGCGCGCGCCGCGTTTATTAAAGTGGCCGATCTTGATCAGGCCGCCGAAATTTCAAACATCGTCGCCCCGGAACATCTGGAGCTGTCGGTGGAAGACCCGGTCGCGTTGAGTAAAAAAATTCGTCACGCCGGGGCGATCTGTATGGGGCGTTATACCGCCGAGGCGATTGGCGACTACTGCGCAGGGCCGAATCATGTATTGCCGACTTCGCGCACGGCGCGCTTTTCATCGCCGCTGGGTGTCTACGACTTTCAGAAGCGCTCGAGCCTGATCATGTGTTCCGCGGAAGGGGCTTCAGCACTGGGTAAAACCGCTTCGGTGTTGGCGCGTGGCGAAGGGCTCACGGCACATGCCCGTTCTGCCGAATACCGTATTCAGGACGATTGATGCCTGTGGCGTCTGTGATTTAACCATTTGATGATATTTGCAGGCGAATAGAATATGATTCCGTCGCTTTTCTCAACTGCCAGATAAGAGTATGCTAAACAAAGATTTTAAGGAGAAATTCCATGACTGCGCGTAAAGCCACAGTCACACGCAACACGTCTGA
>CALZIG010000105.1 GCA_945787585.1 uncultured Gammaproteobacteria bacterium
ACGGACGAGATCTGTCGTAATCCACAGCAGGAATATACGCAGAACCTGCTGTCTGCTGTGCCGCGATTAGTGCTGTAACCATAGATGAATACCCCATCCTCAACGCCGCTATTGCGCGTCGAAAATCTCATCACCAGTTTTGAATCTAGTGCTGAGCCAAGTTCGGAGAGGGTACCTCAGATAATACGTGCGGTCGATGGCGTTAGCTTTTCCATTCACCGCGGCGAGACCTATGCGCTGCTGGGGGAGTCGGGGTGTGGTAAATCGATGACCTCATTTTCGATCATGCGGCTGTTACCCCCGGCGGGGCGTGTCGATGCAGGAAGGGTAATGCTCGAAGAACAGGACTTGCTGACACTACCGGATAACGAGATGCGCGCCGTGCGCGGCGGCCGTGTCGCGATGATCTTTCAGGAGCCGATGACCTCGCTGAACCCTGTGGTGACGATTGGTGAGCAGATCGCCGAATCGGTGCGTCTTCATCAGGGCGTCAATGGCAGCGTGGTGAAGCAAAAAGTCGAAGCACTGCTCGATGCCGTGGGTATTGCTACGCCAAAACAGCGTTATGATGATTACCCGCACCAACTCTCCGGCGGCATGAAACAGCGCGTGATGATTGCGATTGCACTGGCCGGCGAGCCTGAGTTACTGATCGCCGATGAACCGACCACCGCACTCGATGTCACGATCCAGGCACAGGTGCTGGCACTGTTGAAGCAGCTGCAACAGGAACGTGGAATGGCACTGTTGCTGATTACGCATGATCTCGGTGTTGTCGCGGAGATGGCTGACACCGTGGGCGTGATGTATGCCGGACAGCTGGTGGAGGAGGCGACCCGTGAACAGTTCTTTGCGGAAGCGAAACATCCCTATAGTAAAAAGCTGTTTGAGTCGCTGCCCGATATTGATAAGCGCGATAGACCGCTGGCCGTGATAGAGGGTGCAGTGCCATCACTGGCGGTGGTATTCCACGGCTGCCGTTTTGTCGAACGTTGTGAGTTTAGTGATGAAGGGTGTCATCAGCAGTTACCTCGCTGGGTAGAGCAGCGTGCAGGTCACGGGGTGCGTTGCCACATGGCCGATCTGGATTACGTGGGTGAATTCCGAAAAATATCCGAGACTGTGTTAGCGGTCGATACTACGCGCAGTGACGTGGACTCGCCATCTGCGACACCGCTACTTGACGTGCGTGATCTCAAGATGCATTTTCAGAAGCGACAGGGATTATTCAGTCGTAATGCGGGGTATCTTTATGCCGTCGATGGGGTTTCATTACAGATAAAACGAGGTCGCACACTCGCGTTAGTTGGAGAATCCGGCTGTGGTAAAACGACCGTGGGCAAGGCGATTTTGCAACTGAATCGTCCGACAAGCGGGCAGGTGCTGTTTGAAGGGGATGATTTAGCGCAGATGAGTGATGCAGCACTGCGCGTTAAACGTAACGATTTTCAGATCATCTTTCAGGATCCTTTCTCATCGATGAACCCACGCATGAAGGTCGCCGAGATTATCCGTGAAGGAATGGTGACGCTAGGTATTGGCGGTAGCTACAAGGAACAGCAGGCGCGAATTGACCAGCTGTTGGAGCAGGTGGGTCTACCGTCAGAGGCGCGTGACCGTTACCCGCACGAATTTTCAGGCGGGCAGCGTCAGCGTATCTGTATCGCACGCGCACTGGCGGTCAATCCAAAATTGATTATCTGCGATGAACCGACCAGCGCACTGGATGTATCGGTGCAGGCGCAAATCCTGAACCTGCTAAAAGAATTGCAGCAGAAGATGGGGCTTTCCTATCTTTTTATTAGCCACGACCTCTCGGTCGTCGCCTATCTCGCCGATGAGGTCGCCGTGATGTATCTCGGGCGTATCGTTGAGCAAGGTTCAGTTGAGGATGTGCTCAACAACCCGAAGCACCCGTATACTCAGGCATTGATCTCCGCGATTCCGGTCATTGATAAAAAGAAAGGTCGAGGGATCATTCGTCTCGACGGTGATCTACCCTCACCCGCCGCACCACCAACGGGATGCCATTTTCACACCCGTTGTCCCAGGGCTATGGCGCAGTGTAGTGCTGCCTATCCTGAAAGTACGGTGTTGAGCGATAGCCACCGCGTGAGCTGTTTTTTATATTAGGCGCGAAGAATTTTGTGTTTTCTGTGCGCAGACAAGCATAAAAAATTATCCATTTCATCCTGATGAAACTGCGCTAAATGAAAACCCAGTCTGAATGTTTATGGCTAATTTCTATTGACACCTTTAATTATTTTAAGATCTATTTTTGCGTACTTGACACATTGTGCCTATAATGCGGCTGTCTTAATTATTAGGGAATAAAATGGTCGATAATAAAAGTACTACACGTAAAAAGAGTGCAATTAAAAAGTCATCTAACAAAAAAGCAGCGACAAAGAAGCGGGCGGGTAAAAAACCTGCAGTGCTCAGTCATGATCAGTTGCTGTTAGTGACACCTGTCAATAAAGATCACGCCAAAGCAATCGCGACTTTGAAGAAGGCGATGGCCGTATCGGAGCGTAGCGAAAAGGCACTGGCTGCAGCACAGGATAAAGTTGCAGTTGCCAAAGCTAAGCTTGATAAAGCACGTGCCAATGCAAAAACCA
>CALZIG010000106.1 GCA_945787585.1 uncultured Gammaproteobacteria bacterium
AAACCGGCTCCAGCCGCGCTACCGGTGTCAGTGCACCGGTACGCCCCACTTGAATATCGATATCGATAAGTCGCGTCATCTCTTCCTGTGCCGGGAATTTATGCGCGATGGCCCAACGTGGTGCGCGTGAAACAAACCCCAGTGATTGCTGCTGTTTCACTGCATCGACCTTAAAAACAACCCCATCAATCTCATACGGCAGTGCATTTCGTCGCTCACCCATCAGTCGATAGTATTCGAGACAGCCTGCCACACCTGAAACTTTTTGTGTCTCCGGCGAAATGCGTAATCCCCAGTCACGTAGGCGCTGTAATGTCTCACTGTGATAGGCCGGCAGCTCACCACCTTCTACCCAACCAATACCGTAACAATATATCGCCAGTGGACGCGTCGCGGTAATCTTTGCATCGAGTTGACGCAGACTCCCTGCCGCCGCATTGCGTGGGTTAACAAACGGTTTTTCGCCCTTTTTACGTTGGCGTTGATTCAATGCCTCAAAACCGGCCTTGTCCATATACACTTCACCGCGCACTTCCAGCACACGTGGATAATCGTCGCCTATCAGGCGTAACGGCACCGATGCGATGGTCCGCACATTCTGTGTAATATCTTCGCCCACACGGCCATCACCACGCGTCGCGGCACGCACCAACACCCCATCCTCATAACGCAGGCTCACTGCCAACCCATCGAGCTTGGGTTCAGCGCAGTAGGTCACTTCATCCACTTCTAACCGTTCACATACGCGTTGATCAAAGGCGCGCATCTCATCTTCGCTAAAGGCGTTACCTAACGATAACATCGCCACCGCATGGGGTACTTCATCAAAGCCGGCTAATGGACGCGCGCCGACACGTTGCGTCGGTGAATCCAATGTAATCAATTCGGGAGAGTGTTGTTCAAGCTGCTGTAATGACTGCATCAAGCGGTCATACTCGGCATCTGGAATTTGCGGATCATCCAGTACGTAATATTGGTAATTATGATAGTTAATCTCAGCACGCAGACGCATGATCGATTGTTCAATATTATCGGTTGGCATTAATCAAGGTCCATTACATGAAGTGCAGAATTAAAGGAACAGGCCTCCAACACTGATCAAAATCAATTGATATTATCGAATACTGTTAATGCTGCTGTTGCAGCAAATTGGCCTTAATTTCCATAATGTCGAAGGACTCGACCTTTTCAAAAGATTTTGCACGCATGATATTATCCAGCGTCATCACAATAGTGGCGTCATGCTGCCTGATCACCTTGCCACGAATCACACGAGCCTCAGCACTCGCGGGTAGATCAAATGACAGTGTCACCAGCGCCCCTTCCCGATAGCGGAATGAGTTCTCAGCATCATGGTAGATAATTCTAGCGGCGCAATCTGAGAAATCGACCATCGTACAACCCAGCGGCTCCTGATTGAGTTTAGCCTGAATCTGACCAGGGATATCGGTCTTCAATCGTACATGGCTACGTTGTTCAAGCAATTGAAACGCGGCCGGATCCACATCAAGTATAGCCACCTGATGTCCAACGTAATGCCCTTCTTTAAGGATCATCTGTTTTCTGACCATCATATCGATGACCGGCAGGCGGCCATCATTCTGTTCGCCTTTTAACGTAATATTATTACCCTTGATAAAGCCGCCATGCTTACCCAACAACTCCTTACTCGCATAATCAAGCCCCTCTTCACCTCGGCCTGCCGTCGGCATAACAAACGCAAAACGCTCTACTTGCTTGACCCGATCGCCTCTTAGATAGATCTGCATTTCACCCTCTTCCTGTACCCAGCTAATATCATTATTTGAATAGACAAGCTCGTTATTGAGCTCATAGGCAATAATCGTGGTATTAAGTGTCAGCTCCTGCTTGTATTCAGGATAGTAGCTCAATTTTTTACTAATCGGAAAATAGGGGATCAACCGCACTAGGCCATCACTATCGAATGCGGGTTTGGATAACACCTTTTCATCAGAAACAGTTCGCTTTTTGCTCGTCTTGTTAAATATTCCCAGCATGGCAACAACTCTTCTTAAATATAAATACAACTAAACCGGAGATTTATTCTAACCCAATAACAATAAGAATCATATGGGGCTATTCCAGGGCAACCTTATGATTTAATTAGAGTAGCTGTACTATCACACATATTCACACACTTAAATCGTCTGCCGAACACCCTCTGGCTGCCATGCGGGTGCAATCACATTCGGCATCCGGGAACGCTTCATCAGTCGCATAGGGGTCAGCGTGAACTCACCATAACGATCATTCACCTGATCCATCACCGCATTAACCTCTCGATGAGCTGGCTCACTCTGCGAGGCAAAAAGTTCAATCTGGTGATTGGCGATACGTGGATTCAGCGCTGTAATCTGCACCTGATGTACCCCTTCGCCATGCCAATGGGTATTCAACATTTGACGACAGAGCTTCATAATCTCATGACTATCATTCACGGCAAGCTCCGACTGATATTTACCTCCAATCCAGCCAGCATTCGTGCGCAAGCCAATGAAAAAGCGTCTCGCCTGCATCTCATGACGACGCAGACGCATCGCCAGCTTCTCACTCATGTGCAACAGGTAAGTCTCAATCACATCAATATCTGTCGTATTGGGCGGCATCACCTTACCGTGGCCCATCGATTTAGGCGGCTGTAGGTCAACACTCACCTTGCTAGGATCTTCGCCCTGACACATATGCCAGATACGTCGTCCAAGATTGCCAAAACGGCGCGCCAAAACACTAATCGGTATCTGCTTCATCTCGCCACATTTACGCACACCGTGTTGCGCAAGAAAATCACCAATGCCTTTAGCGATACCACACAGCTCGGTTACTGGCACCTCTTTCAAACGCTGCGCCGCCTCCCATGGCGGGATCACAGTAAGGCCGCTGGGCTTTTCAAGTTTCGCGGCAAACTTGGCGGTCGTCTTGTCGCCGCTGACCCCTATCGAACAACGAATGCCCGAGGCCTCATACACCTTATCTCTCACCATCCGTGCGATACGTAACGGCGTGCCGTGCAATTTTTGACAACGAGTAATATCAAGGAAGGCCTCATCGACCGAAAACACTTCGACATCGGGGGTAATATCGTGCAATGCGCGCATAATATCCTGTGACACTCGCGCATAACGTTTAGGGTCTGCGGGACATTGAATCAGGTCAGGGCAGAGTCGTCGTGCTTCACGCAGGCGCATGCCCGTGCGCACCCCATAAGCACGCGCCTCATAAGAACAGGTGATGATACAGGTACCCTGCTCACCATTGGTGACCGCGATTGGCTTACCCTGCCACTGTGGACGATCACGCTGTTCGATCGATGCAAAAAAGGCATTCATATCCACCAGAATAATGGCGCGTGGCCACACCACTGGGCTGCGGTCTATCTGATCTTTTTTAGTGATAATTTTCATGCTACTGCCTCTGTTGCTTGACTGCCTGCCTATAAATAGCTGCGCATTTGCCCAACCAGTACGCCCTGTATTCGCACCCGCTGTGCCGCATAGATGAACGGCTGCATGGTGCTATTTTCCGGGATCAATTTCACACGCCCATCATTCATATATTTCAACCGTTTCAGTGTCGCTTCTTCGCCATCGATCAACGCCACCACAATTTCGCCGCTGTGCGCTTGCTGACAATGACGAATCACCACCATATCGCCATCAAGGATGCCAACATCGATCATTGAATCCCCCACCACCTTCAAGATGAAACGACCCGGACCCATAAAGAAGTCCATCAGGTTAAGCTTGTCGTGTCCGGGGATCGCCTCGATCGGCAGGCCCGCTGCAATCTTGCCCAGCAGCGGCAGACTAGCGCCCTCCTCGTCTTCATCCTCGACCAGCTGTAGACCGCGCCAACCTGCGTGGTTACGCACCAGATGTCCTTTATCGATCAGCCCCTGTACATAGCGGTGCACCGTCCCCTTGGATGACACCCCGACAACATTGCCAATCTCAACCAGCGTCGGCGCACGCTCATGCTGTGCAATATGCTGTCGGATCGCATCAAGAATGCGCTGTTCAAGTTCGGTCAACATAAGGATTACCCCCCAACATCAATTAATCTGCCTGGAAATAGCATAGAGAACTTTAAGAGAACTTTCAAGCAATTTAAAACAATTCAATTTAAACCGTTAATAAATGCCAATTCTTTGCCCTTGAAGACGAATTAATAAGTGATTATTCTTGGTGCCTAATTTTTATGACTGTATTGCGGCTAACGCTGTCCCGCTCAGATCAGTCATACCCACTAAGAAAGGATTTTTAGATGAAACCGATCTATCTCATCGCCACAGCGATTTTCGTAAGTATTCTCACCGGCTGTACTTACACCTCTCAGGGCGTTGTTGTCAGCCAGGACCGCTACGCTGAGCCGCAAAAGGAAGATCACTTTGGCGACGCCGCAGAAAAAATTGTCTACCTTGATCAAAACTGGGATCGCTGGGACAGCACATGGTTTTACAACACCACGCAAGGTTCTAACTTTCTCCCCTACGATATTTTTATCCACCTGGAACAGAAAGATAATCAGACCCTGTTTAGAGATAATAAAAACATGAGCAAGTATCGCTACCTGACTCAACGTGAAAGCTGGGACAATCCCGACGGCCTGCCGGTCGGTTTTGTCAAAGACACCTATCAGGGCAACGACTACATGGGCTTCACCTGCGCCGCTTGTCATACCGGTCAGGTCAACTATCAAGGGACCGGCATCCGCATCGATGGCGGCCCCGCACTGGCCGATATGGATAGCATGCTGCTCGCACTGGAAGCGGCACTGGTCGCAACGCAAAATGATGAAGAAAAGTTCCAGCGGCTGGCGACGCGCATCGGTGATGACCCCCACTCGGTACGTCAATCACTGGCGGCGGCTACTGAGCGACTGTCACTTTACAATCAGGTCAACCGTCCCACCAATAGCAGTCACACTGTAGCTTACGGCTACGGTCGTCTCGATGCCTTTGGGCGCATCTACAACCGAATCCTCGGCCACTTAACCCCCGGCAATGAAGGCAGTAATTTCAATCCACCCAACGCACCGGTCAGCTACCCTTTTCTATGGGATACGCCACAACACGATTTTGTACAGTGGAACGGCGTCGCCGACAATAATGATGGCTCCCCGGCAGGATTCCTTGGGCCACTGGGGCGTAACACCGGCGAAGTACTCGGCGTATTTGCCACTTTCAGCCTAGAAAAACAGAAAAGACACCTCGGCTACAAAGCTTCTGCCGACAAACGCAATCTGGTGCGTCTCGAAAAACACCTGGTCGACCTGCAATCACCGCTATGGCCAGAAGATGTTCTACCCAAAATCGACCGCCCGCTGGCACAAAAAGGTGAAGAAGTCTTTAACGCGTACAAATGCCAGCTCTGCCATAGCGATGACAATGCGTTCATTCGTAACAACCCCAAACGGCTCGTCACAGCCCAGTTTGCCAGCGTCGATATCATCGGTACCGACAAGCAGATGGCAAGTAATGCAATCGAATATAAAGGTAAAACAGGTCTCTTTAACGGTGAAATCATCGGCCTGGATCCAAGGGAGAAATTCGGTGAAGAGACCCCTGTGGTGACAGCACTGACAAAAGCGGCGCAAGGCGTGATCATTGCACGCGATCCCGACAAGTCATGGATACGCGCCCGTGCCGAATGGCTGTACGACATCATCGTTGCCCTCTTTGACAATCCAGTCAGAAAGTCTGAACGACATGTCGACTTTGAAATAAACAATGCCTTTCCCAGCAGCCTTAACGCCTATAAAGCCCGCCCACTCAATGGTATCTGGGCGACGGCACCCTACCTGCACAACGGCTCGGTGCCCAGTCTCTATGAGATGCTGCTGCCGAGCTGTCACGATGCAGAGGTTGCCGCAGGGAACCCCTGTCGCCCCAACCGTTTCACTGTCGCCAGCCGTGAATTAGATCCAAAAAAAGTAGGGCTTGAGCAGCGAGACCGAACGCAGTTCCCCGATCTGTTCGAATTCGATACCTCACTACCGGGCAACAGTAATGCGGGTCACGAATACGCCGTCGGCAAAACTCCTGTGATTAAAGTCGATGCCAATGGATTTGCGATTCGGAATGCGGATGGTTCATTCGCAACGGAGACCTTACCCCCGATCAACGATGAACAGCGCTGGGCATTGGTTGAATACCTTAAAACACTCTAATAAATTTAAACATGCTCAATAAAAAAGGCCCTGTAGCAATACAGGGCCTTTTCTTTTAAACTCACACCTGCGGTTGCTGGCGCGATGCTATGAGGGCCGCCACTTGAGTGAATAGTGCTCAGGGACCGCGCCCCCATTTTTATCGATCGGCCCCAACGCCTGAATCTCGGGGCGCAACAATACCTGTTTCACCATCTCAGGGATCATTACTCTGCCGATCTCTTTTCCCATGCACTCATGCGAGCCGAAACCAAAATGGAAACTATTGCCATAGGGGCGCGCAGGGTTAAACGTTTCCGGGTCATCAAAGGCGGCAGGATCAAACATCGCCGACAGCATCAACGGCATAATGGTGGTCCCTTTTGTGATTAAGATTTCACGCTCCGTGCCACTGGCGACGGTATAATCCTCGGCCGCGGTACGGAACATATATTTGAAGGCGGGATTGAAACGTAGCGCTTCCCACACAATCGGATCGAAGGCCTCATTATTCCCCTCCTTCGCGGCTGTCACCGCCAACGACAATATTTCAGGGCGGTCCAGTATGCCCTGCACCGCCTGACTCACCGCCATCGATGTCGTCTCCACCGCACCGATCAACAGACCGCCAGCATTAATCCCCTGACGAAAAATATTGAAGTTGGCCTCTTTGGGATGATCTGCCTGCAAAATACGATAGACCACATCGTCTTTCGATTTTCCCAGCTTGTTCATGATCCATTTGCGTGCGATTAATAACCCAATATAAAGCCCCAGCCAGCGGTTCGAATTTTCGCGCTTTTTGATAATTTCATCCGCATTTGGTAAGTCATGAAAAAACTGATTATGAAATGAATCATACTGATTCCAGTAAGACCACTTAATCAGATGTTTTGGATTGATACCATCCAGACCAAAGTGCTCCTGCACCATCGCCGTCGGAACCGTCCGCGCATAATCCGGTACCAGATCGATTGCTCCGTTTGCGCTATCGAGCGTCTCTTGTGCTTTAGCGGCGATAAACTCACGGATGCGCGGTAAGTCCTCACGTTTAAGCAGTGACAACATGATCGCCTTTTCATTATTGTGCATCGGCGTATCATCTTCGGCCATCAGATAGTCACCCATCTTGGGCTTATAAAGTTCCACCGTAAAAGTACGCGGGATAGTGACCACTTCGTTGAAATCATCAAAACGGGCAATCAGGGTACAAACGGGCGTCTTCAGTATCGGGCGCTGTTCCCGCAGCTCTTTGAAAAAGGCGATCGGATATTCATTCATCCAGTGTCGCACCAGCGGCCATTGTTCCGCTTCCGGTGTACTATCAAATCGTTCAAGAAAACTCCCCGTCTGCAAAGCTTCGTCCCCCATCATATTATTAGCATCGTTATGAGCGCCTTCTGCAAGTGATCCCTCTACTGCATTCATAGCCTTCTCCTTAAGATTATCCGAATCGAATAGCACACACGCTATTCAGCTGCTCGATCAAATGATCGTGCAACAAAACGGCATCGAATCAGATGACTGATAAAAACATAGTGTGT
>CALZIG010000107.1 GCA_945787585.1 uncultured Gammaproteobacteria bacterium
ACCACCGAAGAGATTGTGATGAAGGATGCTGCGAACGGTGTCTACAAGAAGATCGTACTGAAGGATAATATCATCCATGGCGCGGTGATGTATGGCGATACAGTTGACGGCGCGTGGTACTTCCAGTTGTTACGTGATAAGACCGATATCAGCGACTTCCGTGAGTCATTGATGTTTGGCCAGGCGCATCTCGGTGACTCAGGCCACAGTGGTGAAAATGCGGCGGCGGCCATGAGTGATGATATGGAAGTCTGCGGTTGTAACGGTGTTACTAAAGGCTGTGTCGTTAAAGCGATTACCACGCAGGGGCTGTTCACGCTGGATGATGTGCGCGCGCATACCAAGGCGTCGGCGTCATGTGGTTCCTGTACCGGACTGGTTGAGCAAATCCTGGCATCGACGGTGGGTGATTACTCAGCATCGACCAAGGCGACACCGATGTGTAAATGTACCGACCATAGCCACGATGTAGTGCGTGCCGCGATCAAGGATCACCACCTGACATCGATTCAGGCCACCCGTGAGTTTCTGGAATGGCGTGAGCCCGATGGCTGTGCCGCTTGTCGTCCGGCGCTGAACTATTATGTGCTGGCGGCATGGCCTGCTGAGGCGGTCGATGATCCGCAGTCGCGCTTTATCAATGAGCGTGTGCACGCCAATATTCAAAAAGATGGCACCTATTCAGTCGTGCCGCGCATGTGGGGTGGCGTGACCACACCGAACGAGCTGCGTGCGATTGCCGACGTTGCCGACAAGTTTGAAGTGCCGATGGTGAAGGTGACTGGCGGTCAGCGTATCGATCTGTTCGGGATTAAAAAGCAAGACCTGCCCGCGGTCTGGAGTGACCTTAATGATGCAGGAATGGTATCGGGGCACGCCTACGGTAAATCGTTACGTACTGTGAAGACCTGTGTCGGTTTCGAGTGGTGTCGTTTTGGTACGCAGGATTCGACCGGACTTGGAATCAAGCTTGAAAAGTTCACCTGGGGTTCTTGGATGCCTCATAAATTCAAGATTGCAGTCTCCGGATGTCCTCGTAACTGCGCTGAAGCGACGATAAAAGACTTCGGGGTTGTCTGTGTCGACTCCGGTTATGAACTGCATGTTGCCGGTAATGGTGGTATAAAGGTGCGCGCCACCGATCTGCTCTGCAAGGTCAAAACCGAAGAGCAGGTGATGGAGTACTGCGGTGCCTTTACGCAGCTCTACCGTGAATAGGCGCACTACCTTGTCCGAACTGCGCCGTGGATCGAACGTGTTGGGTTGAGCTATGTAAAAGCGAAAGTGGTCGAGGATGCTGAGAGCCGCAAGGCGCTCAATGCACGCTTTATCGAATCGCAGAAGTATACTCAGACCGATCCATGGGCCGAGCGTGTCAGTGGCAAGGTGGCGCCCAATGAATACAAGCCACTTAAAGTGGTTGGCTAAGGATAAATGTAGGGTGGGTTAGCGAAGCGTAACCCACCAAGATGTGCCGATAGGCACTCCTTTAAAAAATAGTTGTGTCGCTTTGCGACGCCTGGTGGGTTACGAAATAAGAAACGTTTCTAACCCACCCCACATAGATAGAGGGTAAGTGATGAGTCACTGGGTTGAAGTAGGAACAGTAGAAGATATCCCAAAGCTGGGATCACGGGTATTGCAAACCGCTAATGGCGACGTCGCCATTTTTCGTACCGCGGATGACACCATCTTTGCACTGCGTGATAAGTGTCCACACAAAGGTGGGCCGCTGTCACAGGGGATTGTTCATGGGCATACTGTGACCTGTCCGCTGCATAACTGGAAGATCAGTCTGGAGAGCGGTGAAGCACAAGGGCCGGATGAGGGCTGTGCCGGACGCTATGCGGTACAGGTCGAGCACGGGACCATCAAAGTTGATCTGAAATAGCAGGCCGCGAGTTGTGTCTCAAATAGCAGGGGTAAGTGAGTGAATTCACCAGTTAAGGCGATCTGCCCCTACTGCGGTGTTGGCTGTGGTGTCGAAGTAGAGGTGGTGGCCGACAATCAAATTACAGTCAAGGGCGATGTCGATCATCCGGCCAACTTTGGACGACTCTGTTCAAAAGGGGCGGCGCTGGGTGAGACGTTGGGGCTCGATGGACGACTGCTTTACCCCGAGATTTCAGGCGAACGTGTGTCATGGGAGGATGCATTAACGAAGGTCGCCGACGGCTTTAATGATGTGATCAACACTCATGGCGCAGATGCGGTGGCTTTTTATGTGTCGGGGCAGTTACTGACCGAAGACTATTATGTGGCCAACAAGTTGATGAAGGGATTTATCGGCTCAGCCAACATCGATACTAATTCACGTCTCTGTATGTCCTCCACTGTTGCCGGTTATAAGCGCGCCTTCGGTGCGGATACCGTGCCGTGCAGTTATGAAGATCTGGAGCGCGCCAAGCTGATTGTGCTGGTCGGCAGTAATACGGCGTGGTGTCATCCGGTGTTGTACCAGCGTATTGTGCAGGCGAAAAAAGATAACCCGGATTTGATGGTGGTGGTGATTGATCCGCGCCGTACCAACAGTTGTGATATTGCTGAGCTGCACCTGTCGTTAAAACCCGGCACCGATACGGTACTGTTTAATGGCCTGCTGACATACCTGCACCGTCACGATGAGTGTAACCGTCTGTTTGTCGACAACTTCACAGAAGGGCTGGATGACGCGCTTGCGATGGCTGAACAGGGGGCTTCAACCGTTGCAGAGGTTGCGCAACAGTGTGCCTTGAGTGAAGCCGATGTAACGCGCTTTTATCGCCTGTTTGCCCGCACCGAACGGGTTGTGACGGTCTTCTCTCAGGGGGTCAACCAATCATCCGCAGGTACCGATAAGGTCAATGCGATTATTAACTGTCATCTGCTAACGGGTCGCATCGGTCGCCCCGGCATGGGGCCTTTTTCGTTTACGGGGCAGACCAATGCGATGGGCGGTCGCGAAGTCGGTGGACTCGCCAATCAACTGGCGGCGCATATGGAGATCAATAATCCACAACATCGCGAGCGTGTGCAGCGTTTCTGGCAGTCGCCACTTATTGCGGATCAGGCGGGGTTGAAGGCGGTCGATCTGTTTGATGCCATTGATGAAGGCAAGATTAAGGCGGTATGGATTATCTGTACCAATCCGGTGGTGAGCATGCCGGATGCGGATCGAGTGCGTGCTGCACTTAAAAAATGTGAGCTAGTGGTCGTCTCTGAATGTGTGCGTGAGACCGATACCACTGCGGTTGCCGATGTGCTACTACCGGCGCTGACCTGGGGCGAGAAGAGTGGCACGGTGACCAACTCTGAGCGCTGTATCTCTCGTCAACGCGCCTTTCTCCCCGCGCCGGGTGAGGCGCGTGCCGACTGGCAGATCATTGCGCAGGTCGCACAGAGGATGGGGTTCAACAGTGGCTTTGAATTTGAGTCTGCGAGCGAAATCTTTAGTGAGCATGCGGCGCTCTCTGGCTTTGAAAATAGTGGCGAACGTGATTTTGATATCGCATCGCTTGCTGGCATTGATACGGCGGCCTATGACGCGCTGCAGCCGGTGCAGTGGCCACTGGATAAAGCGGGAAAGGGGCGCGCGAGGATGTTTTCTGATGGCAAGTTTTACACTGCCAACGGCAAGGCGCAGTTTATCGCGATAGCGCCTCGCCTGCCGCAGAATCCCGTCGATGAGAACTTCCCTTTTGTGCTCAATACCGGGCGTTGTCGAGATCAGTGGCACACCATGACCCGCACGGGTAAAGTCGCACGACTGTCAGAACATAGCCCCGAACCGTACGGCGAGTTACATCCTGACGATGCGGCATCACTGCAGATCAGTGACGAGAGCCTGATGCATATCTTTAGTCGCTGGGGTGAAGTGGTGGTACGCGCACGCATCAGTGATGCACAGCAGCGTGGGTCAGTCTTTGTGCCGATGCACTGGAGCGGGCAGTTTTCCAGTAAGGGGCGTATCGACAGCGTCGTCAATCCGGCCAATGACCCTGTTTCGGGCCAGCCAGAATTGAAGCACACACCTGTACGTATTACCCCATATCAACCTGCATGGCATGGCTTTTTGCTGTCTCGCAGGGCGTTGCAACTGGACGACATAGATTACTGGGTCCGGGCGACGGGTGATGGTTTTTATCGCTATGAGATTGCCGGAGAACAGGCCAACGATCACTGGGGGAGATGGGCGCGCGCACTCCTGTGTGCATCGAATGATGATGTCAACTGGGTGGAATACCAGGATGTCGCCGCACGACGCTACCGTGGTGTGCGGATGGTGAGTAATCGGGTGGAGAGCTGTCTTTTCATCGCGCCTAGCAGGCAGTTACCGTCGCGTAGCTGGCTCGGTGGTTTGTTCAAACAGGATACGCTGAGTGCTCAGGAACGCACCAATTTGTTGACGGGGACACCGCCGCTGGGGCAGACGGATGTTGGGCGCATTGTCTGTGCCTGTTTTTCAGTGGGTGTTAATACCATCACCAGTGCGATTAAAGATCAGCACCTGTTATCGACGGATGATATTGGTAAGGCGTTAAAGGCGGGGACGAATTGTGGTTCTTGTGTACCGGAGTTGAGGCGTTTGATTGAGACGGGCGAGTAGTGTTTACAGTCCGTCAGTGCCGGTGTTTTTCTCGATGATGGCCTCTTTGTCGATTCGTCTAATGATGTTATCACCAAAGATAAACGTGAGCTGTTCTTTGTTGGCCAGCAGACTCGCGAGTGTGTAGCGATCAAGAGTGTTAATGAATTCGTCCTGTGCCTGTTTAAAGATGCCCTTTAACTTACACACTTCAGTGATGTGACAGGTGTTGTTTTCACGCAGGCACTCTGCGGTTTCCATATTGACTTCGGTGATGCGAATAATCTCAGTAAGCGTGATTTCTTCGGGTTCCTTTTTAAGTCGGATACCACCGGTGCGACCGCGCATTGTCTGGATATACCCCTCACGCCCGAGATTGTGCACCACTTTAACTAGATGGTTCTGGGTGGCGGCGCAGCGTTCGGATACCTCGGCAATAGTACACAGCCTGTCTCGGTTGACGCCAAGATAGAGTAGTACTCGAAAAGAATAATCTGTGTACAGGGTTAACTGCATTAATGTCTACTCCATTCCTGTAGGCATATCCCTACAGGCTGGATTGTCGGTTGAAACGTTTTATTAAACACTACTTTAATATCGACGTTTTGTGTAAAAGTATTAATAACATCATTAACATACATTAAACATGACATTGTATTGAAAGTGAATAGGTATTAACTTTCTATCTTTCTTAGAGTGTTGTCTATCATCACAATAATATTATGCTCGCTATTGAAAATAAAAGCGTGATGATGGTCAAGGTTATTACTTGTGCGCATTTGGAATGAATTTTAAGTGGAATATCCCTTTTTATTATTGATGCTCGCGTTGATGGCGATGCTCTATTCGTCAGTCGGGCACGGTGGTGCATCGGGCTATCTTGCCGCGATGGCGCTGTTTGGACTCGCCCCAGATGTGATGAAGCCTGCCGCCCTGACGATGAATCTCTTTGTTGCCTCGCTAGTGCTATATCGTCTTTACCGCGCAGATTATTTCTCGTGGCGACTGTTTTTCCCGCTCGCCATTGCATCTATGCCGATGGCGTTTTGGGGAGGCACGCTGATGCCACAAGGTAATAACTATCAATATATCGTTGGCGCAGCGTTACTCCTGGCATCATTGCATTTTTTTGTGCGCATCGACAATGAGCGCGATTGTGTCAAGCCAACATTATGGATTGCGATGCCGGTTGGAGCGGTGCTTGGTTTTGTCTCTGGATTAACGGGGGTGGGCGGCGGGATCTACCTCAGCCCGCTGTTATTATGGCTGCGCTGGACGAAGATGCGTACCAATGCGGCGATTGCGGCGGCCTTTATACTGGTCAATTCAGCGGCTGGACTGGTGGGGCATGCAATGACCGTCAACCGTTGGCCGGCAGATATTGAATGGTATGTGATTGCCGCTTTATTGGGGGCGGTGGTCGGTGCGGAATTTGCCGTACGCAGATTGGCACCACCGGTATTGCGTCAGCTGCTGGGGGTAGTGCTAGTCATTGCTGGAGTTAAAATGATGCTTACTGTATAAGGCGTTGTGAGTTCAGCTTGCCAGGTGAAGATGTTGGGAAGTCTTGATAATAAAAATGCCCCCAAATCAGGACTGATAATAAAGAAATTCATGCTGTTTAGGTATAGGATCGACCGCCCCTGTATATATCGATTATCATCGATTTCACACACATACAGGTTTTTCTGGTATAGAATTGTTCTATGAATACTATTGATGTATTTAATGGTGATGCTGATGGGATATGTGCATTACACCAGCTACGCCTTGCTATGCCCACCAAAAGTACCCTAGTGACGGGCGTGAAACGTGACATCTCGCTGCTCGGCAAAGTCTACGCTGAACGGGGCGAGCACATTATGGTGCTAGATATATCCATGGATAAAAATCGTGAGGATTTACTGCGATTACTGGATAAGGGCTGTCATATCCACTATGTTGACCATCATTTTCCTGGTGAGATGATTGAGCATCCTGGTTTGATTACGATGATCGATACTGCGCCTGCGACGTGTACTAGCTTGTTAATTAATCGATACCTTGAAAATCGATATCCTTTGTGGGCCGCTGTTGGCGCGTATGGAGATAATCTCCATGAAAGCGCACAGGCGGTGATCAGGCATCTATCGCTTAGCGATGAGCAGCATGAATTACTGAGCAATTTAGGTCTTTATTTGAATTATAATGGCTATGGCGCAACGCTATCTGATCTCGCAATAGCGCCTGATAAACTTTATTTAAAACTGAAGCCATATGATGACCCCTTTAAATTTATCGCGTTAGAACCAGTATATAAGCAATTACAGCAGTCCTATTTAAGTGATATAGAAAAGGCGTTAACGCTAAAAGCAGAATTTGAAGATGAGCATACTGCACTTTATATGCTTCCAGATGCAGCCTGGGCGCGTCGTGTGAGTGGCGTGTTTAGTAATCAGCTGGCGCGTAACAATCCGGCACGCGCACATGCCATCTTGGTACTGCTCAACGATGGCGGTTTTCAGGTGTCAGTGCGCGCATCGCTCGATACTAAAGAAGGTGCAGATAAGTTGTGTTGTGATTTTCCTTCGGGAGGCGGCCGAAAGATGGCAGCAGGAATTAATTACCTACCAAAATCAAATGTGGAATTATTTATCGATAAATTTA
This sequence comes from uncultured Gammaproteobacteria bacterium, assembly GCA_945787585.1. Classification (GTDB taxonomy): domain Bacteria; phylum Pseudomonadota; class Gammaproteobacteria; order SZUA-140; family SZUA-140; genus SZUA-76. The sequence goes on from CALZIG010000107.1 coordinate 7,211, forward strand.
GGGCCGTATTTTCTGAACAGGCGTTATTAGCAATTAAATGAATAAAAATATAGTTTGGCATAATGTTTCTGTCACGCGCGAGCGACGCGAAAGGCTTAATAAACATAAATCAGTCGTTGTATGGTTTACTGGTCTGTCGGGTGCTGGAAAATCAACGTTAGCTCATGCGCTGGAAGAAAGACTGTACCAAATGGTGTGCAGAACCTATGTGTTTGATGGTGATAATGTACGTCATGGATTATGCAATGATTTGGGGTTTAGTGATGCCGATCGTACAGAAAACATCCGTCGTATTGGCGAGATGTCGCGGCTTACAGTGGATGCCGGTGTTATTACATTAACTGCCTTCATTTCACCTATTGAGAAAGACCGTAATTGGGTGAGAAATTTGTTTGCTTCTGGTGATTTTATTGAGGTGTATTGTCGATGTTCGCTCAAGGTTTGTGAAGAACGAGATGTGAAAGGTTTGTATAAGCGCGCACGTGCAGGTGAGGTTGCTGACTTTACAGGTATTTCATCTGTTTATGATGAGCCGAAGAACCCCGAATTAATCATTGATACTAATAATTTAACGATTGATGAAAGCGTAAGTCGGATTGTTGCTTTAATGGAGGAAAGAGGTGTTTTTTCTGTTAGCACATAAAAAACTATTTAAGTTTTTTATTATACGATAGTGCCTAAGCATAAATAATAATCATGTTAACGGTATGGTTATAAGAGGGGGAGTTATGGCGGTCACTAATAATATTACTCAGTTTAAAAAACATATAAAAAGTATTTTACCCGCGAACATCAAGAATCAAATTATTCCCAGAAAAATACATGCGTATTGCGTTGGTATGCCAAAAACTGGTACCACATCGCTTTATGCAATGCTGGATTCCAATTATCGTTCAGAGCATGAAGTAGAGTATCAGGCCGTTTCCAGGTTTTTATATTCAAACCCTACTAAAGAAGAGCTGCTGCGTTATTTTAAACGGCGAGATGATCAGCTCTGGTTAGAATTTGAATCATCATGGTTCATTGGTTATTGTGCGGAAGTGTTCGTCGAGTTATTTAAAGATGCGAAGTTTATTGTGACGGTGCGTGATTGTTATTCGTGGCTGGATTCCATTATTAATAATCAAATAAACTATAAAAATCCGAATGATGAGACGTATGATCATACCTGGTTAAAAGTACTGTTTGGTGAGCTGCCCCAGACATATGCGGAAGAAGAGAAAGTTTTATGTGATAATGAGCTTTATCCTTTAGATACCTATTTATCTTACTGGACCAGGGAAAATGAAAAATTATTGCATGTTATTCCTGAGGATCGACTGCTGTTGCTCAAAACCAGTGAAATATCGAATAGCACAGAAACAATAGCGAGATTCTTAGGTGTTTCTTCCAGTACGTTTGATGTGCGTAAAGAAGGTAGCAACAAGGCAGTGGCTAAGCATAACATTTTAGCAGAAATAGACAGAGACTATCTTGATGCGAAATTTGAAAAACATTGTGCACCCTTAATGCAGCGCTTATTTCCTGAGTATAAGCGTGCTGGTTAGTGAGTAATTTGCATAGTAATCGATTTATTTTGGATTAACTACTCATCAGACTTGTCTGGCACCTGTTTTAGTCTTTTTCCAGGTTAATGTGAACTTTCGGTGTTAATCACTGATGTTTGACATTTTATTTTTTACGCTCTTCGCTCACCTCTTTCATACAGGAGTCCCTCATGTCCTCAAAATACTTTTTAATGTTTGGTTATTTAATGGCACTCAGTAGTGGAATAGCGGTGCCTGCCCAGGCCAATGCTGACCCGAAAATCGATGTGCTGTTCTTATTTAATAAAACGGATCAGGGGATAGTGTCGCAGGAAGCGACAGTGCCGACCCGCGAGACGATTGACGCGCTGGTTAAAGCAATCAATGATACGATCAAAGCGAGTGATATCTACGACGATGATGTGTTCTTCTCGGCAGGATTTGGAATCCATCAATGGACGTGGTCAGCAGGGGTCGATGCGGATATCCAGAAGGACCTGATGCTGGCACGTACAAAAGCTGCCCCTTACGATACTATCTGGGCGATGCGTGAGAAGGCGGGCGCGGATCTGGTGGTGATGATGGGTGACCTGCCCAACCCTTATGTCAGTGAAGATAGCGGTATTACATTCAGGGACATCACGGGTCTACTGGGTATCGCGACGGCCAATCAGGGGAGTAGTGATAAGGCTTACGGTTTTGTATTTCTCGATCTGGTTAATCTCGATAATACGGCTAACTGGCTCACCAACATAAAGAATATACCGACGACTTATGATAGGTACCTCGCAGAGACGTTTGTGCACGAGATTGGTCATACGCTGGGCGCTAATCATGAAACCGTGCAGGTGGCTGCTGATAGTGCGTTGAGCTACAAACACGGCTTCAACTATATGGCGGCAGATAAAGGGTACAATTTTGGATACGTAGATACCGCCAACAAATTCAAGACGATTATGGCCTATGCACAACAGGGCTCTGTTAAATGCCTGGCGTGTAAACCCAGCCCAATGCTGTTCTCAGACCCCAATCTTACGGTGCCGGGTAAAAGTTACCCTGCCGGGGTCGCTGCCAGTAGCACGGTTAAGGCGACAAATAATAAAAAGAGAGTGAAAGAGATGATTCCGGTGGTTGCTGGCTATTATTAAGCTAGCTATTCAGTCCATCCGTAATCACTACTCGGGTGCCGACCTTGATCCACTTTTGAAGCGCATCCAGTTGTGCGTTGGTGAGCGCGATACAGCCTTGTGTCCAGTCACTGATTTTATGAATGCGTGGATCGCCGTTACCGACGCCGTGAATACCAATATAGCCACCCAGTGCGGTTGTCTGTGGTGGGATCTTACCGCTCGATAACGCCTGACGTATTTCTGAGTAAGTGCTGGTGTCGATGCGGTTGCGTTGAAAGGCCAGTTCTGCCCGTTCAAGATTGGGATAATCCAGCCCAAAAAAACGTCGATAGCGGCTCTCCGGATTGACCCATGCAATATGGAATTCGCCGAGGGGTGTTTTGCCATCCCCCTGGGAGCGATCCGCTGCGTAGCCATTGCGTCCCAGTGAAATACCGGGGTAGTCTTCGATCATCTGATCATCCTGCATGACTGACAGCGAGCGTCCGGCGGCATCAATCAGGATCCAGGTATCCGAGTCTGCATGCGCCACAGAAAATGATGAGCTAATAAGCAACAGGGTGCAAAGAAGACGGTTAACTGGGCGACGTTGACTTGGGTAGGCCTGTTCGTGAAAAGGCGAGAAAAAGGGCAGCAAACACGATTTGATCGCCCCTGAAATCCTTCGCATAAATAGTGTCCACACTCGCATAGTCCCTCAATCACTGATTATATGGCTCATTTCTTAAATGGGCCATTGACAGTCAATATATCGGCAAATCTCGATCATATGTGAACTGAGACGCAGATTTCAGGGTATGAGATAGCGTATAACACGAGCGATGCGTATAACACCCTCTAATTTTGGTTTCCCCGCTATTTTTCGCTATCTCATGCCAAATTTGCAATAGCTATGTCACAATATGGGCCAGGTATCCGCAAATATTTAAAAGTATGAAGCTATTGCACCCTATGACTACTAATGTATTACGCGCTGTTTGCCAGTCGTTGGCGCGGTTTATGGCAACGATATCAATGATATGCTGGTTTTTTATGGCGGCGCAGGGCAACGCAATCGCCAAAAGTTTTCCATTACCACTTGATAACCAGTCATTAATTGGTCAGATAGAAGTTATCGAGGTCTCTGCGGCCGAGACGTTGCTAGATGTTGCGCGACGTTACAGTATTGGGTTTAGCGAAATGGTGGCGGCGAATCCTGATGTCGATCCGTGGCTGCCGGATGCGGGTCAGAAGGTGGTGATACCGAGCCAGTATATTTTACCGGATGCACCGCGCGAAGGCGTGGTGGTGAATCTGCCGGAGATGCGGCTCTATTTTTACCCGCCGGCAGCGTCCGGGGAGCCAAGAGTGGTCGTGACGTATCCACTGGGTATCGGTTCAGAGGGGCGCTCAATCCCTTTTACTTCCGCTAAAATTACAGAGAAAAAGATCAAACCGTCCTGGATTGTGCCTGAATCGATTCGTGCCGAGCATGCGGCGGAAGGTGACCCTTTGCCTAAGATAGTCCCACCGGGTGAAGATAATCCACTGGGCGATTATGCGATGCGACTGGGACAAAGTAGCTATCTCATTCATGGGACTAATCGACCTTATAGTATCGGTAAGCGCGTTAGCCACGGTTGTCTGCGCATGTATCCAGAAGATATTGCTGATTTCTTTCCACTGATCGCTTCAGGCACGCCGGTCCGTATTATTGATCAACCATATAAATCGGGGTGGTCTGATAATACGCTTTATCTGGAGGCGCATCCCCCGATGAAGGATTCAAGCCCTGATAACGGTAATAATTTAACCTTGATGGTGCGGGCGATTACGAGAGATACATCCGGTGTGCTCAATAGCAAAAGTTGGGAGCGGGCGGAGCGGATAGCGTTGCAATCAAGGGGTGTTCCAACGCAGGTCTACAGGCAGGGTGAAGAAGTGGTGTTAGCCTCGATTGAAGAGACGCCTATTTCATTGGTGACACAGCGCGCGTGGATGGTGCAGGTGGGCGTTTTTCAAGCGGCAGATTCGATCAGCGAGGTGAGCCGAAAGATTAGTGGTATCGAATTACCCACGGTGGTCAGTGCTGTTGGAAAAGAGGGTGTCTGTCGCGTGATGGCGGGACCATTCAGTCATCAGAAACAAGCTGAATCAGCGGTCGACAAAATTGAACACTTGCTCGGTCTGTCGGGCATTGTTACCCCTGAGAGTCGTATTGACACAAGTGTACCGTGTCAAATAGTCAGACAATAACGCCTATAAAAAAGGGACGAACACACTGTTCGTCCCTTCCTCTGCAAACGCAATAATCGGTTATTGATTATTTGCTCATCGATTTTTCAAACATACGCTCTGATTTCATTGTCGCTTCATTAGCGGCATTCATCGCGTCATTCGCCATGCTCTTGGCCTGATTAGCATCGGCCTGAGCCTGATCGGCAGCACGCTGGGCAGCAGCAGCATCGGCAGCCGCTTTTTTCGCGTCGGAAGCGATACGCTTGGCTTCATCAGCAGTCTGTTGAGCACGCTCGATAGATGCCTGCAGATCAGCATCCGGAGTTGCCGTGCTAGTGGCGCAGCCGCTCGCTAACAGTAATATTGCAGGCACAGCTATAATTAACATTGATCGCTTTAACATTTTTTATTCCTCATAAGTGTTTAATTGCATATCTGATCATAAATATCAGCGGTATGCTGACGATGCTGGTTTTGTAGCGCTGGTCTATTATAGCAACTAAAGCGTGGCATCACAGGGCCGGATATTAAAACTATTGTTTTAAAATGCAAATGTTTTGTTACAAGAACCCGACGCGCATCGCATTTAAATTCGCATCGATTTCCAGTATACCTTTTTCCAGTAGCGATTGTTGATGTTGGAAATCATCACGCCTTTACTGGTCGAGGCGTGTAAAAACTTTCCATTTTCAATATAAATACCGACATGGCGAACTTTAAATCCGGTTTTGAAAAAGACCAGATCGCCAGTCTGGAGCTGTTGGCGCGTAATATTCGTGCCTGCCTGCGCCTGGCGTGCCGTGGTTCTGGGCAGCGATATTCCAAACCGTTCTTTGTAGGTGACATGCACAAAACCAGAGCAATCAATCCCCTTTTTACTCAAGCCGCCCAGTTTGTAAGGCGTTTTTTTCCATTGTTTGTGTTGCGCGTAGAGTTTGATGATGGCGGTGTTTGAGTCTGGTAGTGACTGGCTTGCGCGAGACGGTGTCTTGATAGATTGTTTCTCTGGTATTGCACCGCACCCGCTCATTAATGTAATGATGGCGAGGATTAGTGCTACTGGCGCCTGGGTTTTCACATCAACCTTTGCCCTGATCAATCTACTTATCCATCTGTTGTTCAATCTCCAGCACCGCACGGGTCATTTCCAGTACGCTATCCGGGTTCAGTGAAATCGAATTGATCCCCTGTTGAACTAACCACTGGGTCATTTCCGGGTAGTCGGAGGGTGCCTGGCCACAGATGCCGACATATTTATCCGCTTTTTTACAGGCGGTAATCGCCATCTCAATCAATCGGATGACGGCTGGATTGCGTTCATCAAAGCCGCTGACGATGCCAGAGTCACGATCGATGCCGAGGGTCAGCTGGGTTAAGTCATTGGAACCGATTGAGAAGCCGTCGAAGTGTTGCAGAAACTCATCGGCGAGCAGTGCGTTGGATGGGATTTCACACATCATGTGAATCTTGAGTCCGTTTTCGCCACGCACCAGCCCTTCACCTGCCATCAGTGCCAGCGCCTTGACCGCTTCGTCGACGGTGCGCACAAACGGGATCATCAATGCAATATTGTCGAGTCCCATATGCTCGCGGGCGCGTCTCATTGCCGCACATTCAAGTTTGAAACATTCGGCAAACTGCTCAGAAAAATAACGATTGGCGCCGCGCAGGCCGATCATCGGGTTCTCTTCGTCGGGTTCAAACTGTTTGCCCCCAATCAGTGAGGCGTATTCGTTGGACTTGAAGTCGCTCATGCGCACGATCACCGGTTTGGGGTAAAAGGCTGCGGCAATGGTGCTGATCCCTTCGGCGAGACGTTTGATGTAAAAGCTGCGATGGTCGGGATAGCCCGCACTGAGGGCATCGATTTGCTGCTGAGTGCTGGCATCTAAGGTGTCGTATTCGAGTAGCGCACGCGGATGCACGCCGATGGTATTGTTGATGATGAATTCGAGTCGCGCCAGTCCCACTCCACTGCAGGGCAGGTGGGAAAATTTGTAGGCCTGCTCGGGGTTGCCAAGGTTTAGCATGATATCTGTTTTGGGCTGTCTGAGATCGCTGAGATCGATTTCATTGATCTCAAATGGCAGTGCCCCACGATAGACTATGCCGTCGTCCCCCTGTGCGCAGGAGACCGTCACCATCTCTCCTGTCGGCAGTGTCTGGGTCGCGTCGCCACAGCCCACGATCGCCGGGATGCCGAGTTCACGCGCGATGATCGCGGCGTGGCAGGTGCGCCCACCCCGGTTGGTGACGATACCAGCGGCGATCTTCATCACCGGTTCCCAGTCGGGGTCGGTGATATCAGTGACCAGTACCTCGCCCGGCTGTAGTTCGCGCATCTGTGACGCCTCGAGAATCACGCGCACCTTGCCTGTGACAATCTTCTGCCCGATGCTTTTGCCCTGACAAAGGCGCTCGCCCTCACTTTGGAGGGTGTAGCTGCGGTGGATGTTGATATCTCGGGTGGCCTGCACCGTCTCTGGCCGCGCCTGTACGATGAAGATCTCACCCGTGTTGCCATCTTTCGCCCATTCGATATCCATTGGACGATCGACCCCAGCGTGTGCAGAGTAGTGTTTCTCGATGATCTGCGCGTCCCGCGCCAGTTGCAGCACTTCATCGTCGCTGAGCACAAAGCGCTCCTGTTCTTCGCGTCGTACATGAACATTTTTGGTGGAGATGCCGACGGTGGCGTCACCGGAGTAGATCATCTTGATCGCCTTCTCGCCGAGCTGGCGCTTCAATATTGGGCGAAAGCCTTTCTCCAGTGTTGGCTTGAAGACAAAGTACTCATCGGGGTTGACCTTCCCCTGCACAATATTCTCGCCCAGCCCATAGGCGGCGGTGATGAAGACCACGTCGCGAAAGCCGCTCTCGGTATCGAGGGTGAAGAGTACACCGGAGGCGCCGAGGTCGGCGCGCACCATCTTCTGCACGCCGATGGAGAGGGCAACGTCCATGTGAGTGAAGCCCTGATGGATACGATAGGAGATGGCGCGATCGGTAAAGAGCGAAGCGAACACCTGTTTGCAGGTGAGTAGTAGATTATGGGTGCCGCGAATATTGAGATAGGAGTCCTGCTGTCCAGCAAATGAGGCGTTGGGCAGGTCTTCGGCGGTGGCTGAACTACGCACCGCGACGTCGGTATTGGTGCCGTACTCGGCTTCAAGGCGGCCATAGGCGTCTGTGATCCCCTGTGCGAGGTCCGCGGGGAGTTCGGCATGGGCGATCCACGCGCGGATGCGGGCGCCGGTCGCGGCCAGTGCATCGACGTCATCTGCATCCATCGCACCCAGCGCCGACTCGATCTTTTCGTGTAGATTATTGTGATGAATAAAGTGGCGGTAGGCGTCGGCACTGGTGGCAAAGCCGTTGGGAATCTAGACGCCCAGCGGCGTCAGTGCGTTGTACATCTCGCCGAGTGAGGCGTTTTTGCCACCGACCCGTGGGATATCGTTGAGGGTGAGTTCGGAGAAATGGTGTATGAGTTGCATATACCCGCCTTAAATAAAGTAAGACTAAGAGATAACCGTTGCACATCCAGTGCGTTCAGTATGCC
>CALZIG010000108.1 GCA_945787585.1 uncultured Gammaproteobacteria bacterium
CATGGGCCGGATTGAGAAACTTGTTGGAATGCCATGAGGTGGCCATGTGGCCAGTTTCCGCCTCGCCATCACCGATCACACAACAGACCAGCAGATCCGGGTTGTCGAAGGCCGCGCCATAGGCATGGGACCGGGCATAACCCAGTTCGCCACCCTCATGACTCGAGCCCGGTGTTTCGGCAGTCACATGACTGCCGACGCCGCCGGGAAAGGAGAACTGCTTGAACAGCCGCCGCATGCCATCGGCATCGGTGGAGATGTTGGAATAGAACTCGCTGTAACTGCCCTCCAGCCAGGTGTTGGCCACCAGACCGGGGCCGCCATGGCCCGGGCCGGCGATGTAAATCATGTCCAGGTCATGGTCTTTGATGATGCGGTTGCAGTGGGCGTAGATAAAATTCAGACCGGGGGTGGTACCCCAGTGGCCCAGTAGCCGTGGTTTTACATGTTCTTTTTTCAGCGGCTCTTTGAGCAAGGGATTGTCGAGCAGATAGATCTGGCCAACCGAGAGGTAATTGGCGGCACGCCAATAGGCGTCAATCTTGCGTAGCTGTTCGCTGTTCAGGGTCTCACCGGTAATTGCCACTGTGTTTATCATGCTGGTTCCTCCTAGCTGAATCAGCTTATCTTCAGTCCTCAGTCTTTGAATATATAATGACCTTTTAAGCGATGCCTGTAAACGGCCAATGTTCGACCTGTCTGCCTGCTTCTGTCTTCACTGGTTTGGTAGCGGTCGAGATTGAAAAGCACTGATGCGGCGTAACATTATCTATCTCAGCAACTGATTATATGATGAGCATGTCATGGTGACGCCTTTGTATCGGCGTTATAAATTTCCAAACAAGCGTGCAATTTCTGGCATGATTATGTTTGAATCAGGAATTGACCATATACATGCAAGTTTACCTGTCAAGGGAAAGCTATGACGCTTAAGCACACCAAAGAAAAAAATGCGATTATTAGTCGCATAGTGGAGATGCTGGGGAAGCATCTACCCGAAGGGGAAGTCAGGCGCGCGACTCGCTTTGCTGAGCAATATTATGCACGCGCAGCCCCTGATGATTTAGTGAACCTCTCTATCGATGATCTGTACGGTGCCTTGCTCAGTCATTGGCATCTAGCGGTCCGCAGAAAATCAGACAAGCCGCTAGTCCATGTTTATAACCCTGTCTTTGAAGAGCAGGGCTGGCAATCCACTCACACGGTGATTGAAGTGGTTACCGACGATATGCCATTTCTGGTTGATTCTCTGAGTATGGGGCTGATTCACCAGGGCATCAGTATTCATTTTGCCCTGCACCCAGTTATCTCTGTACGTCGTGATGCGAGTGGCAAGCTGGTGGATGTGTTGAGTGTCAGTGACGAAGGCAAAGGTGTTGCCAATGAGGCTTTTCTGCGTTTCGAAATCGACAGGCAGAATGATCCACAGACACTGGCTACTCTGCACAAGAATATTCTGCATGTCTTAATGGACGTGCGGCTGGTGGTTGATGACTGGCAACCGATGCGGACCAGGATGCAGGAGATCATAGAACTGCTGTCGACCCAGAACTTGCCGCTTGACCAGGAGGAAAAAGAAGAAAGTATTGCCTTTTTACGCTGGGTCGAGCAAAACCATTTTACCTTTATCGGTTTTCGCGCCTATGACCTGACTGAAGAGGCGGGACAGGATATGTTGCGTTTGAGTGCTGATTCGGGGCTGGGTATCTTTCGTAATACCCAGGTCGATCATGTCTCGCAGAGCTTTACCCAACTCCCAGCAGTCGTGCGCAGCGAAGCACGTGTGCCAAGCGTACTGGTGATCACAAAATCGACCGCACAGTCTCCGGTGCATCGTCCTGTTCACATGGACTATCTGGGGATCAAACGATTTAATGAAGCCGGAGAAGTGAGCGGCGAATGGCGTTTTCTCGGGCTGTATAGCTCGACTGCCTACAGCTTGCCACCCAATGACATCCCGATCCTGCGGCGCAAGGCGGCGTGGGTACTAGCGCAGTTGAAGCTCGCCTCCGATAGTCATGCAGGCAAAGCGATGCAACATATACTGGCGACATTTCCGCGTGATGAGATGTTTCAGGCTAGCAATGAAGAATTGCTGGAGATTACGGTTGGCATACTCCATGTACAGGACCGTCACAGTTTACGTCTGTTTCTTCGGCAAGACCCGTTTGGTCGTTTTATCAGCGCCTTTGTTTTTGTGCCCCGAGATCGCTACAACACGGAATTACGCCTGCGGATGCAGGAGATACTGATGCAGGCGCTTGATGGACAGGGCGCAGAATTTAATGTGCAGTTTACTGAGTCCGTGCTAGCACGCGTCCATTTTATCATCCGTATCCAGGCAGATCACCTCTCGGAATTTGATGCGAGTGAGATCGAGGCGCGCATCACGGCCGCGATGTTGTCCTGGGAAGATGAACTGGAAGTGGCATTACACGAACATCATGGTGAAGGGCTGGGTATTCAGTTGCAGCGTAAATACGGTAGCTCCTTCCCGCCGGCTTATCGTGACGACTTCACTGCACGCACCGCAGTGTTGGATATCAAACACCTGGAGAGTCTCACTGAGACAATACAGTTAGACACGCTGCTTTATCGCCCCATTGAGGAAAGCGACAACCTGTTGCACTTCAAGGTCTATGGCCGAAATCGCCCCATGCCCTTATCCGATGTGTTGCCGATACTCGAACGCATGGGACTGCGTGTGCTCGGAGCGCGACCCTATGAGATTTCAATGTTGGATGGGGCGCGTTGCTGGATCCTTGATTTCGATATGACTGCTGGACAGGGCATCGAAATTGAAATCTTGCAGGTGAAAAAGATTTTTCAGGACGCATTCGCACGCGTCTGTACCGGCGAGATTGAAAATGATGGTTTTAATCGCCTGGTACTGGCGGCCGCGCTGAACTGGCGCATGGTGATGGTGTTACGAGGTATCTGTAAGTATCTACTGCAAACGCGCGCGCCTTTCAGTCAGGCCTATATGGAATCGGCACTGGCTAAAAATGCACATATCTCCATCTTGTTGACACAGCTGTTTATGGTGCGCTTCGATCCCAAACGTAAGACAAATGCGAAGGAAGCAGTAGAAAAATTGATTGCCAGGATAGAGGAGGCACTGGATGCGGTGAGTAATCTGGATGAAGACCGCATTCTACGTCGATATCTGACGATCATACAGGCCATGTTACGTACCAACTATTTTCAGCATGGCGAGAATAAAGCATTCAAGACGTATTTTTCATTCAAACTGGACTCGTCAAAAGTACCAGATTTACCACTGCCACGCCCGATGTTTGAGGTGTTCGTCTACGCACCATGGGTAGAGGGCGTTCACTTACGCGGTGGCAAGGTGGCGCGGGGTGGTTTGCGCTGGTCAGACAGACGGGAGGATTTCCGCACCGAAGTCCTAGGGCTGATGAAGGCGCAAATGGTTAAGAATTCTGTGATTGTACCGGTGGGTGCCAAAGGGGGCTTCGTGGTCAAGCGACCGCCCGGTAGCGATCAGCGTGACAGGCTGAAGGATGAGGTGATCCGCTGTTACCGTACTTTTGTCTGTGGCTTGCTCGATTTGACAGATAACCTGGTCAATGGCGAGGTAGTACCGCCACCAGAGGTGGTTCGTTATGACGACGACGATCCTTACCTGGTGGTCGCGGCTGATAAAGGCACGGCCACTTTCTCTGACACTGCCAACGATATTGCCGCCGATTATAACTTCTGGATGGGAGATGGTTTCGCCTCTGGGGGCTCATCAGGTTACGACCATAAAAAAATGGGGATTACTGCCCGTGGTGCATGGGAATCAGTTAAACGGCATTTTCACGAATTGAACATTGATTGTCAGCAACAGGATTTTAATGTGGTCGGTATCGGCGACATGGCAGGTGATGTGTTTGGCAATGGCATGCTGCTATCACGCCACATCAAGCTGGTTGCGGCGTTTAATCACCAGCATATCTTTATCGACCCCCAGCCCGATCCCGAGGTTTCCTATCTGGAACGCGAGCGCCTGTTCAGACTGCCGCACTCGGCGTGGAATGATTATGACAAACAACTTATTTCCACAGGTGGAGGCATCTATCCACGCAGTGCCAAATCAGTCAAATTGAGCCACGAGGCACGTCAGGTGCTGGGTATTGAGGCCGAAGTCATGACCCCCGTTGAGTTGATACAGGGTTTGTTGCGCGCTCCTGTGGATCTGTTATGGAACGGTGGCATCGGGACCTACGTCAAGGCTAGTCGAGAGACTCACGCCGATGTGGGTGATCGTGTCAATGATCCGTTACGAGTCGATGCGTGTGAGCTGCGTTGCCGGGTGGTGGGGGAAGGTGGAAACCTCGGTTTTACCCAGTTGGCACGTGTTGAGTTCGCGCGTAAGGATGGTCTGATCAATACTGATTTTATCGATAATTCCGGCGGCGTCGATTGTTCTGATCATGAGGTTAATATCAAGATCCTGTTAAATCAGATGGTGCGTACGGGTGACATGACGTTAAAACAGCGTAATCAACTGCTCCTCAAAATGACGGACGATGTTACCGCTCTGGTGCTGCATCACAATTATCTGCAAACCCAGGCGCTTAGTATTGCCGCGATGCAGGCACCATTGTTACCCAGCGAACATATGCGCTTGATACGCGAACTCGAGCGTGATGGGCGCTTGAAACGCAAGCTGGAATTTCTTCCCGATGATACTGCATTGAATGAGCGGGAGCAGCTTGGCGAAGGGCTAACCCGGCCTGAGATCGCGGTGCTGTTATCTCACAGTAAAATTAAATTGTTCGAAGAGTTATGTAATTCCAGCATTAACGAAGATGATTTTTTGGCATCAGAGCTGATCGAGTATTTTCCCGAGGCGATGCATGACGGTTTTACCACACTCATGCAGGCACACCCTCTGCGGCGTGAAATCATTGCCACTCAGATCAGTAATAGTGTAGTGAATCGCATGGGCAGTACGTTTGTGTTGCGCATGAAAGATGAAACCGGTCACGACGCCAAAGACATAGCCGGTGCCTTTACCGCTGTCCGGGAGATATTTGGCGCACGTGAATTATGGAATGCTATTGAGGCGCTGGATACAGGTATTTCTGTACAGACACAGAATATGATGCTCATTGAGATCAGACACTTGTTAGATCGGGCGACAGTGTGGCTGTTGCGCAACCGTCGCTCACCGATTGATATTGTCGAGAATATTGCACAATTCGCTGATACCGTGGCCGCCGCGATTCCTCAGATTCCTCGGTTGTTACAGAATGAGACGCGAACACGTTTCAAGAAAACAGCTCGCCAATATGTTCATGCGGGTGCGCCCGCCGAACTGGCACAACGGGTAGCTATTCTTGATGCTGTTTATCCAGCATTAGATTTGGTGGAGATCCAGATTGATCTCGGTATAAGCATTAAAGAGGTTACCGACACCTATTTCAAGATCGGTTTTGCGCTGGAACTGTTCTGGTTACATGACCGGATCCAGGAATTACCTCGAACTGATTATTGGCAGCGTAAGGCACGCATGGCCCTGCGCTATGATCTGTATGTTGAATTACGTGCTTTAACTAAAGGTCTCTTACAGCAGGGTACCAGGTCGCGCAGTACTAAAGTATGGGTGACCCACTGGCTTGAAGAGAATGCTGTGGCGGTCAATCACTGGCGAAATTTACTGGCAGATATTCAGGCAAGCGGCGTAAATGACCTCGCAATGTTATCTGTAGCGATGCGTGAGATTCGCAGTTTTGTAAGGTATGGGGTAAAAGAGCAGGGAGTTTCATCACAGCCATGAGGTGCAAAGGGTGTGCAATTAGAGCTTAGCGGGTGTTAACACCCTCTGGTTTCAAACGCTTTGGGTCTATGCGTTACATCATCCCGCCAACCAGGCAAGCGCCAATCCTAATAACACAAAGAGGGTAATCCTGGCGCGCCATCCGTAGCAAAAGGCAACTGGTTTTTGCCAGTTCAGCATGCGCTGATTTTGTTTTATTACCTTTAACCGTGAGGCTCGCCAGATAGACTGTAGTCCAGTCAACCGCCGGTTAACCCATCGCTGGATCAGGTCAAACCATTGTTCAGTCCACAAGCTCAAAACAGAAATTCGTGGCAAAGCAGTCGCAGGGGAATGATGTGTGCGCTGTGTGCGGCTAAAGTTGAAGAACAGTGCCGCCAGGAAGATACCCACTGAAGCGATGAGAGGATAAACAAAATATTCGTACTGACGCCATACATCCGGGTAGCTCAGTGCCACTCCCAGCGTTGCGATAAACAGGCCGGTAATCGCAACACTGGCC
>CALZIG010000109.1 GCA_945787585.1 uncultured Gammaproteobacteria bacterium
CAGCAAGGGCTTTACTGGAAAAATCGTCTGGCTCGATTTGGTTTTGTGGCGATGATCATCCTGGTTCCGTTGTTGGGTATTTTTCGTATTGATGTCTCATCCGGTTTTGTCATTTTAGGGTACCAGGTCTGGTTCTCTGATTTTTTTCTAGTGTTTGGTTTCTGGCTATCGGCTGCCTGTTTGCTGGTCATGATGTACTCGATGCTGGGGACGGTCTTTTGCGGTTGGGCCTGTCCACAGAATACCTTCTCTAACTGGGCAAACAGCGTTACCGAAAAACATCTGGGTAAACGTGCCGTGGTTGACTGGAATAATGAATTTTCCGCGCGCATCGCCAGCGCGAAAAACAGGTGGGGTAACTGGATCATACTGAGTATCAAATTACTCCTGGCCTCTATGCTGCTGGCATTGATCCCGATGCTCTATTTTAATACACCGGGGGCGGTCTGGTCGTTTATCACCTTTCAGCAGGACGATCGACTGGCCGGCTCATTGCACTGGATCTATACCGTCTTTGTTTTTGTTGCGCTGGTTAACCTGGCGGTGATTAGGCACTACATGTGTCGTTATATGTGTATCTATCGCATGTGGCAGTATCTGTTCAAGACGCAGGACACACTGCACGTCGAATACGACGAGTCACGTGCAGACGAGTGTGCCAAGTGTAATTATTGTGTCACGTCCTGCATGGTGGACATCGACCCGCGTCAAACGAAAACCTATGACAGTTGTACTAACTGTGGTGAATGTATCTCGACTTGTAACAAGCTGCATCAGAAAAAAGGCGGCGTAGGTTTGCTGAGTTTCAAGTTCGGCAAGCGTAAAAGTGCAGTGGTTGCAGATGCGGTTAAACTCACCAGCGGCAAACGTCGCGCGATATTACTGACGCCTGTGTTTGCATTTGCAGTGGGGCTGTTTGTGTGGGGCGTGTTGTCATATCAACCGTATCAATTGACGGTCTATCGTGCTGAGCTGATGCATGGCCAACAAGTTTCTGACTATCGTGTGAATATTGCGAATAAAATCTATGACCATAAGGCGTTAACCATTAAGGTTGAGGGGCTGCCCGCATCGATGTATTCACTCGACACCACCGAGGTGGCGTTTGATACCGCTGGGCGTAAAGATGTAAATCTGAAATTAAAGGATGGTCTGCCAGCGGGGCTCACCACCTTTATTGTGCGGGTGACAGCAGAGGATGGCTGGACAGCGCATTACCGTGTACAACATTTAGTAGATCGGGGGGCGTAATGAGTGACTCTAAAGACAAAGTAGTACTGGAACCGATGAAAGAAGCCGAGTGGGGCAAGATCGATGATACTCAGATGGGGTATGGCAGCGAAGAGGAGCGTTACAATAAACGTGGTCTCGAAGACTGGGAAATGGTTGAAAAAATGGAGACTTCAGAGCATCGCATCCCGTACTGGTTTTTTGCGCTGTTTGGGGTGCTGCTATTAGTCGCGGTTGGATTAACCTTTCCATTCTGGGGCGTGCGCCCTGGTTACGAGCGTTCATGGTTTGATTGGGGTATTCCTATCGGGATCGCATGGTGCGTATCCATGGCGGGCATCATCTATTATATGGTTGATTATCGGCATCGCGATAGCGATAAGAAAAAGGATGAAGCGGCGCGTCAGAAAGCTGAGTTAGATAGCCTGCTACGGAATGATAAAGGCGAGCTGTAGTCGCCACTAAAACAGGGTAGATCAATAAAGATGTTGGCTGAGCGTTTAAAAAGGGTGAAGCACTCCTGCGTAATACTATGTTTATTACCATTGCTGTTAATCGGATGTGCCGGCAGTGACGATACCCCCACGTTGCCGATCAAGCACTGGGGGGATATTGAAGTCACGGTGGAAACACGCCCCCCGAAAGTTAAAGTCGGCATGGTTGAGTTTGTGGTGATTACCGCGACTAAAGGGGTCAAGCCCACTAACGAGTTGGTGGTTTCACTGCGAATGGAGGGCCGTGAAAAGTGGCATCAGGCGATTCAGGACGGCTTTCTTGGCGTCTATCGTCGCGTGGTGAATGTGCGAGATCCGGCGAAAGATGTGCTGGCGGTGAAGTTACGCGTTAAAAGGACTGATGATGAGAAGATCTTATATTTTCCGCTGGCGCAGCAAAAGACGAGAACTGAGACCGCGCAGTGACTGTTTAAGGAAACCGCACTATTTTCGTTTCAATCCCGGCGCATCGACCCAGCGGCGAAACAGCATAATTCTGTCATTCCCCTCTTTTTTCTGACAACGAGGACAGTTGAGGTGACTGAGGTAGAGCTCTTTAGGGCGCTTGCCTGACTCGATCAGTCCAATGGACATCTCACGTACCGGTACCTGTAGCGTGCTCACATTGCCTTTGTGAATCTGTACGCGCACATTGAAAGGGCTGGGCAGATAACTGATGCGCCGTGATGCCGAACGGTTATGTTTGAGCAGGCGTATGCGTTTACCACGAAACATGCCGGTACGTGTCAGCGCCAGTCCGGGCCACTCTTCTTCGAGTTCCAGGTTTGCTATCTCTGTCTGTTGCCGTTTCGCGTACAGCTCATATGCGATTGGCATATGCAGGAAACATGAGATAGGAATAGTATGAATGCACTGCCCGCCCAGGTCGACATCCTGATTGTGCCATTCTGGATAATCACCTGGGCAGCCGCACTCCTGAATCATGGCTTTTTATAAGCCCGTTTGACAGTGGCAAAGACATTGAAGAAGAAGACCCAGAATCCCATGCCCATGATGGTAGCGACCGTCGCGATGATCGGTTTATATATTTTGTGCATCTCGTCCATCCCTTCCAGATC
>CALZIG010000110.1 GCA_945787585.1 uncultured Gammaproteobacteria bacterium
AAATATTTTATAAAAACAGTAAGATAGGTTGTTTCTTTTCTTTGGCCTGGTATATGCAGTGCTTGGGGTGCACACGTGTGCCGGTATTAATTTTTTTGATTAATTAACTCGTGCTAATTATAGAGAGAGGAAAAATGTCTTATTTAGAACCTTCAGAATTCGTGACTAAAATGGTCGATTCGGGTGAGTCAAAAGTATACATGTCGACTAAAGATACTGTTATACGTGCATACATGGCAGGAGCGGTGCTTGGTCTTGCTGCCATGTTTGCGATTACTGTTATGGTTAAAACCGGATCGCCGCTTGTTGGTGCGCTACTCTTTCCAGTGGGTTTTATTATGCTGTACCTGATGAAGTTTGATTTACTCACAGGGGTGTTCACGCTTGTACCACTTGCGTGGCTGGATAAACGGCCTGGTGTTACCATTGGTCAGGTGTTACGTAACTGGGGGTTGGTCTTCGTTGGAAACCTTGGAGGGGCGCTGACGGTTGCGTTTATTATGTCATTTGTTTTGACCTATGGGTATAACGTTGACGGCGGTGCGATTGCCACTAAGGTGGCCAGTATTGGTGAGTCGAGAACGCTAGGCTATCAGGCGCAGGGCCTCGACGGTTGGCTGACCATCTTTATGCGTGGCATGTTGTGTAACTGGATGGTGTCGATGGGTGTTGTCGGCGCCATGGTATCTACTTCAGCAACAGGAAAAATCGTGGCCATGTGGATGCCTGTGATGTTGTTCTTCTTTATGGGATTTGAGCACTCCATCGTCAATATGTTTTTGTTTCCTTTTTCTATGATCATGGGTGGTGATTTCACGGTTGGTGATTACCTCCTTTGGAATGAGCTACCAACAGTTCTAGGAAACCTGGTCGGTGGTCTGGTGTTTGTTGGTCTGCCTTTGTACTATACGCATGTCAAAACAAGCCCAGATCGTCAGATTGGAAAATGATATCTAGCGTGGAGCTGCCCCGGCCCATCTTGATGAATGATTGGGCCGGGATTTCATGATGATGCATAATCAGCTACTTATTTCGCTTGGGCAAAAAAGTGATAAAGGTCGCAAGCCGATCAATCAGGATTTTCATGGCGCCTGCTTACCGGATGAACCCCTGTTAACCTCAAAAGGAATTGCGATCTGTCTCGCTGACGGCATCAGTAGTAGTGAAGTGAGTCAGTATGCCAGTGAGGTCTCGGTCAAAACTTTTCTGGAGGATTATTATTGCACTTCAGAATCATGGACAGTGAAGACCTCAGTCCAACGTGTACTCAAGGCGACCAATTCATGGCTTGCGCGGCAAACCAATAGCAGCCCTTATCGTTTTTCACCCGATAGGGGATATGTTTGTACCTTTTCTGTACTGGTCATCAAATCGAATACGGCACACATTTTTCATGTGGGGGATACCCGCGTTTATCGTCTGCTCGACCATCATCTCGAACAGTTGACTGAAGATCACCGTTTATGGGTCTCTGAGGAGACAAGCTACCTGAGACGGGCATTAGGAATGAAAGAGCAGCTAGAGCTGGATTATCACGCTTGTGCAGTGGATGTTGGCGATATTTTTATCTTGGCGACAGATGGTGTTTATGAGCATGTTGATGAGAAATTTGTGGTGGAGACGATTAGCGACAATCATGAGGCACTCGATAACGCAGCGGCCTTGATAGTTGATGAGGCCCTGTCGCAGGGAAGCACAGATAATTTAAGCATTCAGATTGTCAAAATCGATCAGCTACCGCAACACGATGCGAATGAGTTACACCAACAGGTAACCACGCTTCCTTTCCCCCCTGAGCTCAAACCTCGCATGATGTTTGATGGCTATGAAATCCTTCGTGAGTTACAGGTCACGCATCGGAGTCATATTTATCTTGCTGTTGATAGTGAGACAAAGGCACAAGTTGTGCTGAAAACACCCTCGATTGATCTCCGCGATAATCATGAATACCTTGAGCGTTTTCTAATGGAGGAGTGGGTTGCCCGCCGTCTCAATAATGCCCATGTTTTGAAGCCCTGCATGCAGACCCGCAAGCGAAATTATCTATATGTTGTGATGGAGTTTATTGACGGACAGACGCTGGCTCAATGGATGATTGATAACCCTCACCCTGCGCTTGAAGCGGTGCGAGACATTATTGAACAAATTGCCAGGGGATTGCGCGCGTTTCATCGGCAGGAGATGCTGCATCAGGACCTTAGGCCCAATAACATTATGATTGATAGCGCCGGCACGGTTAAGATTATTGATTTTGGTGCCACGATGGTGGCGGGGGTGGTAGAATTTTCGCCATCGGCCACACAGCAGGCCATACTGGGTACCGCACCCTATACTGCACCAGAATATTTTGTCGGCGAAGCGGCCACGTCCCGATCCGATCTGTTTTCACTGGGCGTGATCGCGTATCAAATGTTGTCTGGCAGGCTCCCTTATGGAACACAGGTGGCAAGATGCCAGACAAAGGCAGCGCAACGGAAGTTGAGTTATCGTTCCGTGCGTGACGAAACATGCGAGGTTCCCGGGTGGGTGGATGAGACGCTGCGCAAGGCGGTACATCTATCACCTTTTAAACGATACGAGCAGTTGAGTGAGTTTCTATATGACCTGCGTCATCCAAATAAGGCATTTCTCAATAAAACTCGTCCGCCGCTGATAGAGCGTAATCCAGTTGTGTTCTGGCAAGGGGTGTCACTTCTGCTAACGATCATTGTCATTGCCTTACTCAGTCAATCGGGGTTTGTGCAATGAGTACTGTTTTCCAATCCACAAAAACCAGAAGGAGGTAGGTATGACACGCGATGAAGTGAGTCAGCTCATTATTAATAAAAAGCGCCATAAACAACTTAAATGGGTTCAGTTGGCCGAAGCGATCGGTCAAAGTAAAGAGTGGACAGCCGCTGCGCTACTCGGACAGATGACGTTAAGCGAGGCGCAGGCAGAAAAGATTGGTGTGCTATTGGAGTTGCCAGTGGATGCGATTGAAATGTTACAGGTAGTCCCTTACAAAGGTTCATTACCGTCCGCAGTGCCGACTGATCCACTTATTTATCGATTTTATGAACTTGTGAATGTCTATGGGGTGAGTATTAAGGAATTAATCCATGAAGAGTTCGGTGATGGCATTATGAGTGCGATCGACTTTTCAATGGACATTCGCCGCGAACCTGATCCTAACGGTGATCGCGTGCATATTGAAATGAGCGGCAAGTTTTTACCGTACAAAAAGTATTAACTCGTGGCTGAGTCCAGTGTTAGCCGGATGATTCGTTGCTCGCTGCGGGTAGCATCTTGCCTGGATTTAAAATTTCGTTGGGATCAAACTGTCGTTTGATCTGTCGCATGAGTTCAAGGGTGACAGCATCGATTTCGCGCGCGACAAATGCGCGCTTTTCGATGCCGACACCGTGTTCGCCAGAGATGGTGCCATTTAACTTGAGCACCAGGCTAAACACCGCGTCGAGACATTGTTCGGCGTTGTGCTGCTGCTGCGGGTCATCGGGGTCAAATAACAGGTTGGTGTGGAGGTTACCGTTACCGGCGTGCCCAAAGTTGACGATTGGAATGCTGTGCTGTTTGGAGAGCTGTTGCAGTCCACGAATCAATTCCGGCAGGCGCGACACTGGTACGACAATATCTTCGTTGATCTTCTTCGGCGCGACGTTGCGTAGTGCGGGCGATAGCGCCTTGCGAGTATTCCATAGCGCCTGAATCTCCACCGGGGTGGTGGCAGTAGTGAGATTGAGTAGTCCTTCGTTACGCGCTGCCTCACTGACCTTGGCGACGGCCTCATCAAGGCTGGCACTGAGTCCGTCGACTTCGATCATCAACATCGCACCCGCCCCTTGCGGCAGGTCGGCCTTTGAGTAGTCACGGATCATCTCGATCGCGGTGCCGTCGATAAACTCTAGTGCGCACGGTATTACGGGCTGCGCCATGATCGCCGAGACCGCTTTGGCAGCATCGTCAATCGTCGCATAGATCGCCTGCAAGGTACGTTTACCTTCAGGTAGTGGCGTGAGTTTTAGCGTCGCCTCGGTGATGACGGCGAGTGTCCCTTCGGAGCCGATCAGCAGGCGGGTGAGATCGTAACCGACCACCCCTTTGGTGGTGTAGACGCCGCAGCGGATCTCGCGCCCGTCGCCGG
>CALZIG010000111.1 GCA_945787585.1 uncultured Gammaproteobacteria bacterium
CAAAAGGGGAAGGGTTAGGCAATAAATTCCTTGCCAATATCCGCGAGACCCAGGCGATTGGCCATGTGGTGCGCTGTTTTGATGATGATGACATCACGCACGTTGAAGGCAGTATCGATCCGCTGCGCGATATCGAGACCATCGATACCGAGCTGGCGCTGGCCGATATGGATACCGTTGAAAAGGCGATCCATCGCGTCGCCAAACAGACCAAGAGCGGTGACAAAGAGGCCATCGCGAAAAAGGCGCTGCTTGAGCGAGTGCAAACCCACCTCGACAGCGGTGCGCCGGTGCGTGCGATGGGGCTTGATAGTGACCAGCTCAAGGCGCTCTATGACCTGCATCTGCTGACCATCAAACCGACGATGTATATCGCCAACGTCGCCGATGACGGTTTTACCAATAACCCGTGGCTCGATCAGGTGTGCGCCCACGCCGAGAAAGAAGGGGCTGTGGTAGTGCCGGTGTGTGCTGCAATCGAAGCGGAGATCACCGAACTCTCCGACGATGAGAAAGAAGAGTTTATGGCCGACCTCGGGCTGGAAGAGCCGGGGCTGGATCGCGTCATCCGTGCAGGCTATGAACTACTGAAGTTGCAGACCTACTTTACCGCCGGTGAAAAAGAGGTGCGCGCATGGACAGTACGCGTCGGTGCCACGGCACCGCAGGGTGCCGGGGTGATTCATACCGATTTCGAGCGCGGCTTCATTCGTGCCGAGGTGATTGCGTATGATGACTTCATCGCCAATGGCGGTGAGCAGGGGGCGAAAGAGGCGGGCAAGTGGCGGCTTGAGGGTAAGGAGTACATCATTCAGGACGGTGATGTGATTCACTACCGTTTTAATGTTTAGTTGTCATGTTTAAATGTAATGTTTACGCGGCACTAAAAACAGGCTAAAAATCCCACTGGGGAGTTTCATTCTGACAGAATTGTGGCGTATAATTGCGCGCTCGCAGCGCAAGCATGCGATATCATCAAACAATGGCTATGTAGCTCAGTTGGTTAGAGCGCAGCATTCATAATGCTGAAGTCGGTGGTTCAAGTCCACCCATAGCCACCATCTTATTTTAACTATTACTTGGCGTTATAAATTTATTCGGAGCCCGAAACGATGAACACAGCGAGCGCAGGCGCACAGACCGCTTCTACTCAATCAGGCAGTGATTCATTAGTGATCGATGGTGTTGAATATCACGCCCGCCTGTTGACCGGTAGCGGTAAATATAAAGACCTCGAAGAGACCCGCCTGGCGACTGAAGCGAGTGGCGCACAGATCGTCACCGTGGCGGTGCGCCGTACCAACATCGGGCAGAATCGCGACGAACCCAATCTGCTCGATGTGATCTCGCCAAAAGAGTACACCCTGCTGCCCAACACCGCGATGTGCTACACCGCCGACGATGCCGTGCGTACCTGCCGTCTGGCGCGTGAACTGCTCGATGGCCACAGCCTCGTTAAGCTGGAAGTGCTGGGCGATGAAAAGACCCTGTATCCTGATTTACAGCAGACCTATGTCGCACTCGAGATACTGGTCAAAGAGGGCTTCAAGGTGATGGTCTACACCAATGATGACCCGATCGCCGCCAAACGCCTCGAAGAGATGGGCGCCGTGGCGGTGATGCCATTGGCCGCGCCGATTGGCTCCGGGCTGGGTATTCGTAACCCCTATAATATTCGCACCATCGTTGAAAATGCCAGCGTACCAATTCTGGTCGATGCCGGTGTCGGTACCGCATCCGATGCGGCGATTGCGATGGAACTTGGTTGCGACGGGGTGTTGATGAACACCGCGATTGCCGGTGCAGATAACCCAGTATTGATGGCCTCTGCGATGAAGAAGGCCGTCGAAGCGGGTCGTGAGGCCTATCTGGCGGGTCGCATTCCACGCAAGCGTTTTGCCAGTGCGTCATCGCCACTCGACGGCACCTTTTTCTAAGGCGCTGCTTTTACCGTACCGGTTTTCAAATACTGGCCCGCTACCACCGCTGCTATCGCCATTCTTTATTGATTCCCTATTGTGACCACTGAATTGCCCAAGCCTACTTACGGCGCACTGCGCAAAGTGCGTAGTTTTATGCGCCGCGAAGGGCGTCTCACCGAAGGGCAGGAACGCGCACTTGCAGAATTCTGGCCGCGATTCGGCATCGCACCGGGCAGTGAAATGCTCGATCTCGACGCGGTGTTTGAACGCCGCGCGCCACGCATTATCGAGATCGGTTTTGGCATGGGCGAATCACTGGCCGCGATGGCAGCACGCCACCCGGAAAATGACTACCTCGGCATCGATGTCTATCGCCCCGGCGTGGGCAGTCTGCTACGACAGGTGGGTGAAAACGAATCGACCAATGTACGTGTGATTAGTGAAGATGCAGTAATCGTGCTGGCGCAGATGATCCCGGACAGTAGCCTCGACCGGCTCCAGCTATTTTTTCCCGATCCGTGGCATAAAAGACGTCACCATAAACGACGCATCGTGCAGCTCGAGTTTGCAGCGCTGGTGCGGCAAAAGCTAAAACCCGGCGGTGTTTTTCATATGGCGACTGACTGGGAGGCCTATGCGCAGCACATGATGGCAGTGATGATCGCATCGCAAGGCTATCAAAACTGTGCCGGTCAGGGGCAGTATGCCGAGCGCCCCGAATCGCGCCCGCTAACCAAATTTGAGCAGCGCGGCCACCGCCTCGGCCACGGTGTGTGGGATCTCCTGTTTGAGCGTGTCGATTAACGCACCTGCTTTACACCGCACGAATATTCAGGCTATCTTGTGCAGTCCTACAGCTAGAAATCATAATCATAAATTCGATGTTGTCCCGTACAAACAGCCCACTTTCTCGCAGGCTTATCAGCGCATCACTCTTTATCGCTGCACTGGTATCGCCACCGCTGATGGCCGCCGCACCGCTAACAGCATCCGAAACGACGATGCAGATGATCGTCAAGGCATCCATCGGCGATCTGCCCGCGATGCGCATCATGCTCGAGCAAGGGCTCGACATTGATCATCGCGATACAGTCGGCAACACGCCGCTGTTGTTTGCCGCGCGTTATGGGCGCACGCCGCTAGTGAATTATCTGCTCGATAGCGGTGCCGATGTCAACGCGGAAACCCGCAGTGGCATCACCTCATTACAGGAAGCGATCCGGCGTGGCAATATGGATGTGCTGCGCGCGTTGCTTGATGCCGGTGCAGATGTTGCCCACGAAGACGGCCATCGTGAAAACGCATTGTTCGATGCGGTGAAATATAGAAGTACCGAAGCGACACGCTTACTCCTTGAGCATGGTGTGCCGAGTGATACACACAATGACAGAGGTATCACACCGCTATTGTATGCGGTAGAGGATGGGCAGGTTGAGTTAGTACAGTTGTTGCTTGATGAAGGGGTCGACATCAATCACGGCTCATCCCGTTACGGCGTGCCACTCTGCATCGCCCGCGCCAGAGCGATGGATGAAATGGAGGCTTTTCTGTTGCAGCACGGTGCGCAATCACAGGTATGTGGCCAATATCGTACTAGTGTTAATGGGTGGTTGCCGTAGCTGCGAATTCACTGCTTGTGTGAGTAGTGTGATCTCTTGTTCGCCAGTAGCTCCGAGTCTCGTTTATCATTGGGTAGGATGTAGCGCTGATCCAGACTAAAGGCACTCTTCCTGAGTCGCTTGTTGTGTAATATGGTGGCCCCCTTTTACCTGTTTGTGATGGGTGTCTGCATAGTACATAGTATTGTAGGGCTCACTAGTCGAATTCAACTGGGGACTGTGGTTTAGTATTAACGTGAAGTGTAAAAATATCGGGGCGTGAATAGTGACCAACGACATCAAGTGCGCGCCTGGATTCAGCGACACGCGTACAGTCGATGTCACAATAAAGAATGCCTTCTTCCTTTCTCATAGGGCCGGCGATAATTTCTCCGCCGGGGG
>CALZIG010000112.1 GCA_945787585.1 uncultured Gammaproteobacteria bacterium
TGAACCACGGGAACGCCTGTGGAAAAGCGGGGTCTTCCCAGCGGCGTGCGATCCATGCGGCGTAGTGCATCATGCGCAGGGTGCGCAGGGCTTCGAGCAGGTGTAGCTCTTTGGGATCGAATTCACGGAATTCAATATAACCGTTTAGAAAATCGGCGAGGCGCGCCGTCATATACTGGCGATCACCGGAGAGGAACATCCAGATATCCTGTATTGCGGGCCCCATGCGGGCATCATCGAAGTCGACGATGTGGGGCCCTTTGTCTGTCCATAAAACATTGCCGGGGTGCATGTCGCCGTGCAGGCGGAGGTTCTGTACTTTGCCTGCTGCGGTATAGCAGCTGCGTACACGTATGATCAGGTCTTCGACCAGCGTACGATAGGCCAACTCCAGTCCTTGCGGAATAAAATCGTGCGCTAAAAGATATTGATATGAATCGACGCCGAAGTGTTCGATGTTGAGTGTGGGGCGATGGATGAAGGGGCGCGTTTCACCGAGATTATGAATACGCGCAATAAAGCGCCCCATCTGTTCCAGATGATCGGGATCATCGAGTTCCGGCGCACGCCCACCGCGGCGTAGATAGAGTGCAAAGCGGTAATCATTGTGGCGGTGCAGCGTAATACCATTTTCGTCTGCCAACGGTGCGATTACCGGGATTTCAAGATCGCTCAACGCCTGGGTATATTGATGCTCTTCGATGATCGCCTCATCGCTCCAGCGTCCCGGACGGTAAAACTTGGCGATGAGCGGTTGACCCTCATCCAGGCCCACTTGGTAGACGCGATTCTCATAACTGTTGAGCGCGAGAAAATGGCCGTCGCACAGATAGCCGAGACTCTCGATCGCATCAAGGATCGAATCGGGACCGAGGGCCGCGTAGGATTCATTGATCAGCTCATCGGTCACGGCGACTACTGCGCTGCTTCGAGCGCTTCCCAGCGCTGGTAGACTGTCGAAAGTTCTGCTTCTAATTGCACCAGTCGGTCATTGGCCTTTGCCACTTCATTGCCCTGTTGCTGATAAAAATCAGGGTTGCCAAGTTTGGCCATCAGCTCGCGCTGCTCATTCTCCAGTGCTTCAATTTTTTTTGGCAGGGCATCGAGCTCACGCTGATCTTTATAACTGAGTTTTTTTTTGCCCGATGTGGGATTGCTGCTGGTTTGTGGTTTATTTTTTTTTGCCGCGACGACAGGTTGCTGCTCAGCTTTCTGGCGCAGCCAGTCATCGTAGCCACCGACATATTCATTGATCGCACCATCGCCTTCAAACACTAATGTACTGGTGATGACGTTATTGATAAAGGCACGGTCATGGCTGACTAATAAGAGTGTGCCTTTGTAATCGAGTAGCAGCTCTTCCAGCAGCTCGAGTGTTTCAACATCGAGGTCATTGGTCGGTTCATCCATGACTAAAAGATTGGCTGGTTTGGTGAACAGACGTGCAAGTAACAAACGATTACGTTCACCACCCGAGAGCGCCTTTACCGGGGTGCGGGCGCGTTCGGGTGAAAATAGAAAGTCCTGCAGGTAGCTGATGATGTGGCGTTCGACACCGTTGATCATCACTTTGTCGCTACCCTGTGCGAGGTTGTCGATCACACTCTTCGATTCATCAAGTACCGCGCGGTGTTGATCAAAGTAGGCGACTTCAATCTTGGTGCCGAGTTTGATCGTGCCTGATTTCGGTGCCTCTTCGCCGAGTAATGCTTTTAATAGCGTGCTCTTGCCGGCACCGTTGGGGCCAAGGATGCCGATCTTATCGCCACGTAGAATGACCGTTGAGAAATCACGGATGATGATTTTGTCGCCGTAGCCCTGAGAAATATGGACGGCTTCGACCACCAGTTTGCCGGAGTTTTCTCCACCCTGTAGTTGCATGCGCACGCTGCCCATCTTGTTACGGCGTTGGCTATGCTGATGGCGCATCGCCTCGAGTGCGCGCACGCGTCCTTCATTACGGGTGCGACGCGCCTTGATTCCCTGACGGATCCACACCTCTTCCTGCGCCAGTTTTTTATCGAATAGCGCATGTTCAGTGGCCTCGGCATCGAGTGCTTCCTGTTTTCGCAGCAGGTAGGTTTCGTAATTACCGGGCCAGCTGGTGAGGCTGCCGCGATCGAGTTCGATGATACGTGTCGCCAGTTTACGTAGCAGAGCGCGATCATGGGTGACAAACAGTAGCGTGCCGTCGAAGTCGAGCAGGAATTCTTCCAGCCAGCGGATCGCCTCGATATCGAGGTGATTGGTGGGCTCATCGAGCATCAACAGATCAGGTTTGTTGACCAGTGCACGCGCCAACAGCACACGCCGCTTGAGTCCGCCGGAGAGTGCGCTGAACTCCATCTCAGGATCGAGCTGCATGCGTGACAATGTCGCGGTCACTTTCTGGTCCACTTCCCAGCCGCCACACGCCTCCAGTTTATGTTGCACATCTTCAAAACGTTTCATTATCTGGTCACTGGTATCATGCGCCAGTTCGTGACTGATGTGGTGGAACTCGGCCAGCAGTTTGCCCTGTTCGCCCAGCCCTGCGGCGACCACATCAAAAACCGTGCCTTCGAGGTTACGCGGCACTTCCTGCGTGAGACGCGTGATGTTGATCCCCTGTTGATAGACGACCTCGCCTTCGTCGGCTTTAATCTCACCGGCGATCAATTTCATTAGGGTTGATTTGCCGGTGCCGTTACGGCCGACCAGGCAGAGGCGCTCGCCACGCTCGATTTTTAGATCGAGATGTTCGAGGAGTGCCGGCCCGCCAAAGCCAAGGTTAACGGCGCGTAGTGTAATGAGTGCCATGTTGCAGGGTGTTCCAAATTCAATAGGTGCGGAATTATCGCACATCGAGCGCGATAAACCGTGAGAAAGATCGCCCCGCGTTGGATAGACAAGTGCGGGGCGCGATATTGCAGGGGGCTAGTTGTTGGCTTCCGCGAGTTTCTTTTCGAGATAGTGGATATTAGTGCCACCATTCTGGAAGTTGGTGTCGTTCATAATATCGCGGTGTAGTTGGGTATTGGTGGTAATGCCTTCGATCACCAGTTCGCCCAGCGCGGTCCGCATGCGGTTGATGGCAGACTTGCGTGAGTTGCCGTGCGCAATCACCTTGCCAATCATCGAATCGGAATAGGGGGGCACGGTGTAGCCGTTGTAGAGATGGGTGTCGACGCGAATGCCCGGGCCGCCTGGCTGATGAAACTGGGTCACCTTGCCGGGTGATGGGGTGAACTTCTTTGGATCTTCCGCATTAATGCGGCATTCGATGGCATGCCCTCTGAGCACAATGTCGCTCTGTTTATAGGTTAGCTCCTCGCCGGAGGCGATGCGTAGCTGTTCTTTGACCAGATCGACCCCCGTGACCATTTCAGTGACCGGATGTTCTACCTGCAGGCGGGTATTCATTTCGATGAAATAGAATTTGCCATTTTCATAGAGGAATTCGAAGGTGCCTGCACCGAGATAACCGATCTCGCGACAGGCGTTGGCACACACTTCACCAATCTGATTGCGCAGCTCTTCAGAGATGCCCGGCGCGGGTGCCTCTTCCACTACCTTTTGGTGTCGGCGTTGCATTGAGCAGTCACGTTCGCCGAGGTGGATGGCGTTGCCGTGTGAGTCGGCCAGTATCTGAATTTCAATGTGGCGTGGGTTCTCCAAGTACTTTTCCATGTAGAGTGTTTCATTGCCAAAGGCACTGCCTGCCTCGGCGCGGGTCAGTGAGATCGCGTTGTTGAGTGCGGCATCACTGTGGACGACGCGCATGCCGCGGCCGCCGCCGCCGCCGGCTGCTTTGATAATGACCGGGTAGCCGATTTCGCGCGCGATGGCGAGGTTGGTGTCGGTATCATCGCCCAAAGGCCCATCGGAACCGGGCACGCACGGCACCCCGCTCTTTTTCATCGCGGTGATGGCTGAGATCTTGTCGCCCATCATGCGAATGGTGTCCGGTCTTGGGCCGATAAAGACAAAGCCGCTCTGTTCGACACGTTCGGCAAAGTCTGCATTTTCAGATAGAAAGCCGTAGCCGGGATGAATGGCAACAGCGTCTGTCACTTCGGCAGCGCTGATGATGGCCGGTACATTTAGATAGCTTTCCGCCGAGGATGGTGGGCCGATGCAGACAGACTCATCCGCAAGGCGCACATGCTTCAGGTCACGGTCAGCTGATGAATGTGCGGCGACGGTCTTGATACCCAGCTCGCGGCAGGCGCGGAGAATACGTAAGCCGATTTCGCCCCGGTTGGCGATGACGATCTTTTCAAACATAGCAATTATTCTACGATGAAGAGGGTTTCGCCGTATTCCACCGGCTGCCCATTTTCGACTAGCACATCGACGATCACGCCAGCTTTGTCGGACTCAATCTGATTGAGCATCTTCATCGCTTCAATGATGCAGAGGGTATCACCCACATTCACCCGCTGGCCCACTTCGACAAACGGTTTTGAGCCGGGTGCTGCGGCGCGATAAAAGGTGCCGACCATTGGTGCAGTGATAGGGTTACCGCTGGCGGCGGCAGGCTCCGGCGCGGCTTTGGTGGCGGATTCGGCTGCTGTCTGCGGTGCGGGTGCAGCGACTTGAGGTGCGGCAAACATGGTCTGCTGAGGAACGACCTGACTGGTACGGCTGATACGTACAGACTCTTTGTCTTCATGAATCTCAATCTCGGCGAGATCAGACTCTTCGAGGAGTTCAATCAGTTTCTTTATTTTGCGTATATCCATTATTTGAGGTGTCTCTTAAATTATCGTTGAGTATATTTAGTTGGTTTCAAGCTGCTTGATGGCAGCTTGCAGCGCAAGCTCGTAGCCAGTCGGTCCCAGCCCACAGATGACGCCCACCGCAATATCCGAGAAATAGGAGGTGTGCCTGAATTCCTCACGCGCGTGGACATTGGAAAGATGCACCTCAATAAACGGAATGCCGGTGGCGCTGAGCGCATCCCGGATGGCAACACTGGTATGGGTGAACGCCGCGGGGTTGATGATGATAAAGGCGACGCCCTCTTTTTTAGCGGCCTGTATCTGGTCAACCAGCGCATGTTCTGCATTGCTCTGGAAACTGTCCAATTGATGGCCTGCCGCTTTTGCCGTGGTTTCAAGGCGCTTATTAATAGTGCCCAGGGTATCGTGACCGTAGTGCCCCGGTTCCCGCTCACCGAGCAGATTGAGGTTTGGCCCATTTAATATCAGTAACTTAGCCATTGGCGTGGTTATTATTCCGTTAAATCCGGCTAAATCCGGTTAATTTGCTAGTAACTGGCGATGATTGAGCAATCCCAGCGTCTTGGCGGCTAATTTAGCATCATTTTGAGGAATTTGTCTATATTCATGGAGATTGCGCCCCAATTGCCGGAGATAGCGGTGATTCAGTGTGAGAGTGCCGTTAAGGCATGAAAGGGCGTAACGCTAGTACTGCCGCCAGTATTACCAGTGGGAAAATCAGATTGAGGCGAAAGCCCGCCTTGATCATCTCACTCATCGAGACACGTTCCGTGCCAAAGATGATCGCATTGGGTGGCGTTGCGACTGGTAGCATGAAGGCGCAGGAGGCGGCGAGGGTGGCGGTCAGCAAGAGTTGTGTGACGTCGTGATTGCTGGCGATGGCGACCGCCGCCAGCACCGGCAGCATCACCTGAGTGGTGGCGGTGTTGCTGGTCACTTCAGTGAGGAACACGATCACCAGTGCGATGCCGAGTAGCATCAGTGGCAGCGGTACGGCGCTGAGAAACTGCAGTTGATCGCCGACCCACAGGGAGAGGCCAGAATTTTTCATCCCCA
>CALZIG010000113.1 GCA_945787585.1 uncultured Gammaproteobacteria bacterium
CGCATAATATCGAAGATGAACCTGACAACACCACGCGTTTTCTGGTGATTGGCAAGCACCTGGCCCAGCCCAGCGGTAATGATAAAACATCATTGCTGGTGTCGACGGCTAATCGACCGGGCGCGCTGCATCAGCTGTTAAAAGTGTTCGCTGATAGTGATATTTCGATGACGCGGATCGAGTCTCGTCCATCACGGCGTGGCATGTGGGATTATGTCTTTTTTATCGACATCGAAGGGCATGTGGATGATGCGCCGGTGGCCGCAGCGCTGAAAACGCTGGAGCGTGATGCCTATCTGGTCAAGATACTCGGCTCATATCCCGATGCGGTGCTGTAAGGCGCGCTCGCATGCATAGATCAAACTATCAATAGACGTTAATAAATTTAAGATTAATTCAGAATTAGGAAAAGCAACATGATCATTATCATGAACACCAAGGCTGCGGATGAACAGGTAAGCGCAGTGGAAGAGAAACTGGCTCAAATGGGATTGGGTTCTAATGTCTCGCGTGGCATTCAGCGCATTGTGATCGGCGCGATTGGCGACGAGCAGGCGGTCGACCAGGAGGCACTGGAAGCGCTACATGGCGTTGAAAAAGTGGTGCGGGTGATGAAGCCGTATAAAATTGTGGCGCGTGAGTCGCATGAAGCAAGCACCATTGTCGATGTGGCTGGCATCCCCATTGGCGGCAATACAGTACAGATCATTGCCGGCCCTTGTTCCGTTGAGACACCCGCGCAGATGGCCGCGTCGGCAGAGGGTGTGGTTGCCGCGGGTTGTCGTCTGATGCGCGGCGGTGCATTCAAGCCGCGCACCAGTCCCTACTCTTTTCAGGGGGTCGGTGCGGATGGTTTGACGATGTTTCGTGAAGCGGCCAGTAAACATAATCTACCGATCGTGACTGAGCTGATGGATGTGCGCATGCTCGATACCTTTCTCGAAAATAAGGTCGACGTGATTCAGATCGGTACGCGCAATATGCAGAACTTTGATCTGCTTAAAGAGGTCGGCAGAACACATGTCCCGGTGATTTTGAAACGTGGCATGAGCGCAACGATTTCTGAGTGGTTGATGTCGGCGGAGTATATTGCAGCGGGCGGCAATCACAATATTATCTTCTGCGAACGTGGTGTGCGAACCTTCGAAACTGCTTACCGCAATATGCTCGATGTCACCGCGATTCCAGTATTGAAGCGTGAGACCCACCTGCCGGTGATCATCGATCCAAGCCACGCGGGCGGTAAAGCGTGGATGGTGCCAGAATTATCACGTGCCGCCGTGGCCGCAGGTGCCGATGGCCTGTTGATCGAGATGCACCCCTGTCCGCAGGATGCGTGGTGCGATGCCGATCAGGCGTTGAGCCCCACCGAACTGTCTGCGTTGATGGTGCAGCTGGGCGGGATTGCGCGAGTGATTGGACGCGAGATCTAATCCCGTCTTATTGCGCATGGCCACCACGACCACTACCGCTGCTTTTACCAGTCAACGATTAACGATTATCGGGGTGGGTCTGATCGGTGGGTCACTGGCGCGCGCATTGCGTCGTGCTCATTGCTGCGATGAGGTTGTTGGATGCGGCCGCGATGAGGCGCACCTGAAAAAAGCCGTCGAACTGGGTGTTATTGACCGTTACGAGATGAATGTCGCGGCCGCAGTGAGTGGTGCTGACATGGTCGTGGTTGCGGTGCCGTTACGTGCGATGGCGACAGTCTTCTCGCAGATGGTGTCGGGGCTCGCCGCAGATACTGTGATTACCGATGTGGGCAGCGCTAAAGCGAGTGTAGTCAAAACAGCGCGCGCGCAACTGGGCGACAGATTCTCGGACTTTGTACCCGGTCACCCGATAGCGGGCACCGAACAGAGCGGCGTTGAAGCTTCGTTTGCCGAGTTGTTTGATAACCGCGGGGTGATTCTCACGCCGCTTATAGAAACCGATGCGGAAAAGTGCGCGCGAGTACGTACGATGTGGGAATGCGCGGGCGCCTCTGTAACAGATATGGCGGTTGCGCATCACGATGAGGTGTTAGCGGCGACCAGTCACCTGCCCCATTTGCTGGCATTTTCGCTGGTCAACACCCTGGCGAGTCTCGATGAGCGCAAGGAGATCTTCGATTTTGCGGCCGGTGGTTTTCGTGACTTTACCCGTATCGCCTCCAGTGATCCGGTGATGTGGCGCGATATCTGTCTGGAAAATCGCGATGCAGTGCTGGAGGTGTTGCAGCACTTTAATAGTGACCTCAGGCAGCTTGAGGATGCGATCCGCGACGACGATGGCGAGGCAGTGGTCAACGTCTTTGCGCGCGCCAAGGCAACGCGAGACCGTTTTTGCGGCTAATCAAAAACGCATCCATTTTATTTTTATTCCACAAATCATAGTGCGGATATTTTAGTTATGTCAGGTTCAGATTTAATGTTCAAGGTTTCGCCGGGCGGCCAGCTGCAAGGGCTGGTACGTGTGGCGGGCGACAAGTCGATTTCACACCGTTCTATTATGCTCGGTTCATTGGCCAATGGGGTGACTGAGATCAGCGGTTTTCTCGAAGGTGACGATAGCCTGGCCACACTGAACGCCTTTCGTGCGATGGGGGTGCGTATTGACGGCCCGCAGGACGGCAACGTAACAGTGCATGGTGTCGGTATGCATGGTCTCAAGGCGCCGGCAGCACCGCTCGATCTCGGTAATTCAGGCACCTCAATGCGCCTGCTGGCAGGGCTGTTGTCGGGTCAGGCGTTTGATGTGGAGATGGCGGGTGACAGTTCGCTTAATTCGCGTCCGATGAAACGTATTAGTGTGCCGCTGGGTGAGATGGGTGCTGATGTACAAGGGGCTGAGGCAGGGACCCCTCCACTTAAAATAAAGGGTGGGCAGCGCCTGAAAGGGATCGCCTACAAAATGCCGATGGCGAGCGCACAGGTAAAGTCATCGCTACTATTGGCGGGGCTTTACGCCGACGGCGAGACCTGTGTGACGGAACCCGCGCCAACACGTGACCACACCGAGCGGATGTTACAGGGCTTCGGTTATGAGGTACGTGTGAATGGCGATATCGCCTGTTTGACGGGAGGTGGTGAGTTGAAAGCAACGCGTATCGATGTGCCGGCAGATATCTCGTCCGCCACCTTCTTTATGGTGGGCGCTGCGATTGCCCCCGGTTCTGATGTGACGCTACAACATGTCGGGATTAATCCCACCCGTATCGGCGTGATCAATATTCTGCGCCAGATGGGCGGCAATATCGAAGTGCAGAATGAACGCATTGTCGGCGGCGAACCGGTCGCCGATATTCGTGTCCGTGCCAGTCAGCTGCACGGCATCCAGATTCCGCAAGATCAGGTGCCGCTGGCGATCGATGAATTCCCCGCGCTCTTTATCGCGGCCGCTTGTGCCGAGGGTGAAACAGTATTGACCGGCGCAGAGGAGCTGCGGGTCAAAGAGAGTGACCGCATTCAGGTGATGGCCGACGGGCTGGTGGCGTTGGGAGTCGATGCGACGCCGACGGCGGATGGCATGGTGATCCGCGGCGGAGAGATTGGCGGTGGTCGCGTCGATAGTGGTGGCGACCATCGCATCGCGATGTCATTTGCGATGGCGGCGCTGAGGGCGACAGGCGAGATTGAGATTACAGACTGCGCCAATGTGAATACCTCATTTCCGGGCTTTGTGTCGCTGGCACGCACGGCAGGGCTACAGATTTCGAGTGAAAATGATGGGTAAATATGGCCATGAATGAACGCGAAACCAGACCTGAAAAGGGGGCTGAAAAGGTGCCGGTGATTACCATCGATGGGCCGAGTGGTTCCGGTAAAGGGACAGTGAGCCGTCTCATCGCGAGTCGCCTCGGTTGGCGTTTTCTTGATAGTGGCGCGTTATATAGGTTGGTGGCGCTAGCGGCATTGGCTCGCCGGGATGATCTGGCTGATGAAAGTAAAATAGCTATTGTTGCCAGAGAGTTAGACGTGGAGTTTAAGCTTGATTCGGATGCGGGTGAGCCGCAGATTCTGCTTGAGGGTAGTGCCGTTGGCGGTGAAATCCGCAGTGAAACGTGTGGAGACGCGGCTTCAAGAGTGGCTGCACTACCCGCAGTACGAGAGGCGTTACTGGCGCGGCAGCGAGACTTTAGAGCACTGCCGGGGCTGGTGGCCGATGGGCGGGATATGGGTAGCGTAGTTTTTCCTGACGCGGCGCTTAAAATTTTCCTCGACGCGAGTCCCGAAGAGCGCGCCCAAAGACGCTATAAACAGTTGAAAGAAAAGGGGATGAGTGCTAATCTTGCGGGTCTTCTGGATGAGATAAAGCTGCGTGATGCGAGAGATCGGAATCGCAGCGTCGCGCCACTGGTCCCCGCAGTCGATGCAATTTTGGTTGATTCAACTCATCAAGGTATCGATGAAGTGGTGACCGGGATTCTGGAAGCGTGGTCCCAGCGTAGTTAAGTAATGGGTCAACATTTGTATCGGATGTTCTAACATCATCAGTGAAAAGTCAGGATGAGATGTTAGGGCTATTTATTAACTAGATAACCGTATCAACGGTTTTTAAACAAGACAGGTTCGCTGCGTAGCTATTTTTTTAGTGAGTTTAAGTGGGCCAAGGGTTTTTTAATTATGAGTGAAAGTTTCGCGCAATTATTTGAAGAGAGTCAAGTAGAACAGTTAATGCGTCCAGGCGCCATTGTGACAGGCATTGTCATGGCGATTGGACCGGATGTCGTGGTAGTCAACGCAGGACTTAAGTCTGAGGGTGTTATTCCTCTCGAGCAGTTCCTGAATGAACAGGGTGAGACTGAGGTCGCGGTTGGCGACGAGGTTGATGTTGCCCTTGACGCCATTGAAGATGGTTTTGGCGAGACAAGACTCTCTCGTGAAAAGGCGAAGCGTGCGAAACTTTGGGACGAACTTGAAGGCGCACTTGAAAGCAGCGCAATTGTCACCGGTATTATCACCGGTAAAGTTAAAGGTGGTTTCACGGTTGAGATTGGTGCAGTACGTGCCTTCCTGCCGGGGTCTCTGGTCGATGTTCGTCCAGTACGCGATACCGCTTACCTTGAAGGCAAGGATCTTGAATTTAAGGTCGTTAAACTGGATCGCAAGCGCAACAACGTGGTGGTTTCACGTCGCGCAGTGGTTGAGAAAGAGAGCAGCGCCGAGCGCGACGAGCTCCTCGCGAATCTTCAGGAAGGTCAGGTCGTTAAAGGCGTGGTCAAGAATCTTACCGATTACGGCGCGTTCATCGACCTCGGTGGTATCGACGGTCTGCTGCATATTACCGACATGGCGTGGAAGCGCGTCAAGACACCTTCCGAGATCGTCAACATTGGTGATGAGATCGACGTTAAGGTGCTGAAGTTTGATAAAGAGCGTAACCGCGTTTCACTTGGCTTGAAACAGATGGGTGAAGATCCATGGGGTAACCTGACCCGCCGTTACCCAGTAGGGCATCAGGTGTTTGGTAAGGTGACTAACATTGCAGACTACGGCTGTTTTGTTGAGATTGAAGATGGTGTAGAAGGGTTGGTGCATGTTTCTGAGATGGATTGGACCAACAAAAACATCCATCCTTCGAAGGTCGTTCATCTGGGTGATGAGGTTGAAGTTAAGGTACTGGATATCGATGAAGAGCGTCGTCGTATCTCCCTTGGCATGAAGCAGTGCTTTTCAAACCCATGGGAAGAGTTTGCATCGACCCATAATAAGGGTGACAAGCTGACCGGTACCATCAAGTCAATCACTGACTTTGGCATATTTGTGGGCTTGACCGGTAGCATTGATGGTCTGCTACATCTGTCTGATCTTTCGTGGAATGAGGCGGCAGAAGAGGCAGCGCATAACTATAAGAAGGGTGACGAAATTGATACCGTTATTCTAGCGATTGATCCTGAGCGTGAGCGTATCTCTCTGGGTGTTAAGCAGCTTGAGCGTGACCCATTCTCTAACTATGTGGCTGATCATCCTAAAGGAGAGATCGTCAAGGGTGTAGTGAGTGAAGTGGATGCCAAGGGTGCGATTATCACACTGGCTGAAAGTGTTGAAGGGCATCTTCGTTCTTCAGAGCTGGCACGTGACCGTGTTGAAGATGCGCGTACTGTGCTGACTGTCGGTGATGAGATTGAAGCTCGTTTTATGGGTGTTGATCGTAAAAACCGTACCATTATGCTTTCAGTAAAAGCGAAAGATGCCTATGAAGAGGCCGCGCAAGTGAAAGATTATAGTCAATCGTCAGCGGCATCTGGTACAACAACACTGGGTGATTTGCTAAAAGAGAAAATGGAAGGCAATTCATAATCGATTTATCTCCGTCGGGTCTCCCTTGTTATTGCAAATTGTGGCATAACAAGGGATGATCAGACACATGTGGTCGTGTGTGGCGCTTTATGTATTTTGGAGCGGAATAAATGACAAAGTCTGAATTAATTGAAATTATCGCGCAGAAGCAGAAGCATTTATCCTATAAGGATATTGAATATGCGGTGAAAACCATGATTGAGCAGATGGCTCAGTCACTGGCGAGTGGTGAACGAATCGAAATTCGTGGATTTGGTAGCTTTTCATTGCACTTTCGTCCACCAAGAATGGGGCGTAATCCAAAGACGGGTGAGCCAGTGCCACTTTCAGGAAAGCACGTGCCGCATTTTAAGCCCGGCAAGGAGCTGCGTGAACGTGTGAATGAAAGTATTGGGACGACAACGATTCAGGAGTGATCTTGTTTTGGTTGGGTTAAGGCTCAGTGCTCGAGCTTTATCGAGCGACAAAACTTCACATAGAAGGGGTGTGATGACATGATGAAAATCTTTTTATTTATTTTTGCACTGGCCATTCTGATATTAGGTGCGAGCTTCACGCTACTGAATGCAGATCCGGTTCAGGTCAATTACTATTTTGGTACTGCAGAAATTGCGTTATCTGTGATTTTAGTGGGAACACTGGTCGCAGGTGCCCTGATCGGGGTGGTGGCAACAATGGGTAAAATGTTATCGCTTAAACTTCAGGTCTCTAAATTACGTCGTTCATAATATAGCGCTAATGGTTTAATGGTGTGTCAGAGAGACGTATTCATCAGCCGAATGTTTAGCTAAAAAATATATGTTGTTAAAAAAGGCCCCGTTATTTAATGGGGCTTTTTGTTGTGTGGGTGTCACGAGCGAGTTGTGAAGTTGATTTTAATTAGGATTGTTTTGGTTATTTGTAGGTGATGTTGGAGGCAGTAGTGATGAGTGAAAAAAGAGGTAGAATGATTGATCCCCGATGCGTGGTTGTCGCACTCGACTTTTCAGATGCTGGTGCGGTAATGGAATTAGCCAGCGGACTCGACCCTGATAACTGCCGCTTAAAAGTAGGCAAAGAGTTGTATACGCATCGTGGTCCTGCATTGGTAGAAAAGTTAATCGCCGATGGTTTTGATGTATTCCTGGATCTCAAATTTCACGATATTCCCAATACGGTGGCCGGTGCCTGCGCCGCAGCTGCAGACCTGGGTGTGTGGATGGTGAATGTTCACGCGTTGGGGGGACGTCGCATGATGGAGGCCGCGCGCGCTGCCGTTGCGCAAAAGGCTCATCAGCCGTTGTTGATCGCGGTGACTATCCTCACCAGTATGAGCGATAGTGATCTGCATGAAATTGGTTTGTCAGGCTCAGCAGAGGAGAACGTCATCAGGCTTGCAAAGCTGGCCGAGCAGTCAGGATTAGATGGCGTAGTCTGTTCTCCTTTGGAGGTGACCGCGTTAGGCCGAGAGTGTCGCGAAGGCTTTCAGTTTATTACACCGGGGATTCGTCCTGCGGGCGCGCAGGTCAATGATCAGAAAAGAATCACCACGCCAACCGATGCGCTTAAATCTGGCGCGGATTACCTCGTCATCGGGCGCCCAATCACTGCTGCTGATGACCCGCTGGCCGCACTGCAGGCGATTAATGCCGAAATTAGGGCTGCATTCCCGATCACCGCTTGACAGTGAAATTAATCTGCGGTTAGCTAACGCTACCGGTAACAGGAAGTTATCGGCAAGGCTCCATTGAATGAGGTCTTGTTAATTAACGACAAGGAGGTTGATTGTGCGATATTTAAGACAGTTATTGCTGATGTTTTGTTTATGTGTAAGTGCGCCGTTTGTACTGGCTGGTACGGTCGATATTAATTCCGCCAGCGCTGAAGTCCTGGCGGCTGAACTTCATGGAATTGGCGAGAAAAAAGCGACTGAGATCGTAAAATACCGTGAAGAAAATGGCGCGTTCAAATCGGTAGAAGAACTGACAAAAGTAAAAGGAATTGG
This sequence comes from uncultured Gammaproteobacteria bacterium, assembly GCA_945787585.1. Lineage (GTDB taxonomy): Bacteria > Pseudomonadota > Gammaproteobacteria > SZUA-140 > SZUA-140 > SZUA-76. The sequence goes on from CALZIG010000113.1 coordinate 8,269, forward strand.
TGATACAATTCTTGAGAAGAATAGAGGCCGTATTGTGGCTGGCGTAGATGAGGATCATGAGTAGTAACACCTGATATATCAGGTGATATGTTCTTAGCATTGGCTTCCGGTGTAACAACCGGAAGCCTTTTTGCATTCTGTGTCAGGAAATTCAGCGTTTAGAGTTATCATAGGTAGCGGTGATGGAAAAGAAAGGTAGTGTTGGGTTAATGGATGCTCGGCGTGATTTTGAGAAGGGTGATGAGATTAGTCTCATAGAGTTATGGTTGGTGCTGGTAGCACGTAAGCGAACAGTCATTATTGTCTTTGTTGTGGCTTTGATTGTTGGAGGTAGTATTTCTCTGATGTCACCTGAAAAATATACTTATACTTCTACAATAGACATTGCAAAAAAGGGTGTAGACGGTAAGTCAATTTTAATTGAATCGATAGATGCTATACGTACAAGGTTGGCTGGATATCATATTCCAGATGCTATGGGTAGAATGCGAAATGGAGAGGCTGGTTATATAGGCGGTACTGATGTAAGTGCTGTAGCAGGTGGTCAAGCTATTCAGATGGCGAGTTTAGGGCAAGTTTCTGATGTTGATCAAATAAAAAAAATGCACTCGTTAGTTATTGAAAAACTTATTAATGAACATGAGCTTCTTGTTAATGCTGAAAAGGCTGAGCTTGTACAGGATCAGATGCGTATATTGAGTAAAATAGATGAGCTAGCGGCGCGAATAAACATGCTTAAACATCGGGAAGCTAATTTATTGGCGAGCTCAAAAAAACTCGAATTAGACCTGGAAAAGCTATATGAGCGTATTGTGTCGGTAGAGAAAAACAATAAACGTATTTTAAGTGATAGTAATAGAGAAGACCTGGCAATTAATATTGTAATGACGAGTCGTGAGTATGATGTGCTTGCGATGCGTATGCAGTCACTAGAAACACGCATTAGTGAATCCATCCCTAAAAATCTTGATCTTATAAATAGCGCTCTGATGGGGGGGCAGTTTCTGCTGAGTGATTATCAGAAAAAATTGAGGTCTACAGATCAGGCGTTAAGTGCGCTTACCAATAGTCATGAAATCTCTTTAGCAGAAAAGTCTGTGACCCCTTCTGGGCCTGGGGCGGCAGTGATAATGGCTTTATCGGCTATGATGGGCCTTTTTTTTGGTGTTTTTATCGCTTTTATGCAGGAGTTTATTACCAGGGCACATAGTACAATAAGTCGGTCCAATGGTTCTTGATATGCGGTGCTTAGTTGAATATCGACATAAAGGTTGTTTTGAATGAATATTCAACCTGTAATCCTTTCCGGTGGCGCAGGCACTCGATTGTGGCCATTATCTCGTGAGTTGTTCCCAAAACAATTGCATGCCCCATTTGGCGGGTCATCAACACTTCTACAGCACACAGTGATGCGATTGAACGGGCTTGAGGAGTGCCAGTCTGACATTACGGTTTTACCACCTATACTAGTGTGTAATGAAGAGCACCGGTTTCTGGTCGCTGAACAGATGCGACAGATTGAAACAGAGATGAATGGCCTTTTGCTTGAACCCGTCGGGAAAAATACGGCACCCGCATTGACGCTTGCCGCTTTACATGCAGAGAGTGTTGTGGGTGATCAGATAATGTTAGTGATGTCTGCTGATCATGTTATTCGCGACATTGCGGCTTTTCAGCGTATTGTTTGCCAGGGGGCAGTGAAAGCAAATGCGGGCGATACAGTGACGTTTGGGGTGACGCCTACTTTTCCAGCGACAGGGTATGGCTACATAAAGCGAAGTATTTCCTCTGGTGATAATGTAAGCACTGTTTCAGATTTTATTGAAAAGCCAGATGAAGAAACGGCGCGTCAGTTTTTTGAAGATCCGAGTTATTTATGGAATAGCGGTATCTTTATGATGAAATCATCAATCTGGTTGGAACAGATAAACCATTTACGAAAAGAAATCTATGACGTTTGTCTAGCTGCCTATGAAAAAGGTGCTTCTGATGGGGTCTTTCAGCGAGTGGATAAAGCCATCTTCGAGACGTGTCCAAGTGATTCGATTGATTATGCTGTGATGGAGCATTTAGCCGCTTCTGATTCGCTGCCTTGTGGCGATTCTAATTTATTGGTTATTCCTTTGGATGCCGGCTGGTCGGATGTTGGCGGGTGGGCGAACCTGCAAGAAGAGGCTCCTCATGATGAAAATGGAAATGCGGTGCAGGGTGATGTTATTACTTACAATGTTAAAGACTCTCTATTGCTATCGAGCCACCGCCTGATTGCAGGTGTCGGCATAGAGAATTTAATTGTGGTTGAGACTGCTGACGCAGTCTTAGTGGCAAATAAGGATGATGCTCAAGATGTTAAGCAGATTGTCGCTCAGTTGAAACAAAAAGGGCGTAGTGAGCATCAGATGCATAAGCGTGTTCACCGTCCCTGGGGGGATTATGAGGGTATTGATATTGGTGAGCGATACCAGGTAAAGCGAATTACAGTAAAACCGGGTGCGTCATTATCATTGCAAATGCATCACCATCGGGCAGAGCACTGGGTTGTGGTAAGCGGTACTGCACGCGTGACACGTGGTGACGATGTTTTTTTGTTGAGCGAAAATGAGTCTACTTATATCCCAGTGGGAGTGACGCATCGCCTTGAAAACCCGGGGCAGGTGCCATTAGAGATTATTGAGGTACAGTCTGGAAGTTATTTGGGCGAGGATGATATTGTCAGGTTTGATGATGTGTATGGGCGTTAGTAATTAGATAATGAAAAGGGCTCTAATTTGTGGTGTCTCTGGACAAGATGGGGCGTATTTAGCGCAACTTTTACTGGGTAAAGGTTATGAGGTGTTCGGTACCTCTCGTGATGCGCAAATGTCATCTTTCCGGAATTTAGAGTTTCTGGGTATAAAAGACCAGGTTTATTGTGAGTCAATGAGTCTCAATGATTTTAGAAGTGTAATACAGGCTTTAATCAACGTTGAGCCAGATGAGATTTATAATTTAGCCGGTCAGAGTTCTGTTGGCTTATCATTTCAACAGCCTGTAGAGACACTTGAAAGCATCTGTGTTGGAACATTGAACTTGCTAGAGGCGATTCGACTTACTGGCAAGTCAATAAAATTGTATA